>NZ_JANLGL010000059.1:0-31339 GCF_024655625.1 Pseudomonas sp. 18.1.10 | reverse complement strand
AGTCAACAGATGTACCGACTGATCCACCGCTTTCGCGAGCAAGCCCGCTCCCACACAAGCCCGCTCCCACAGTTGTATTGGGTTTCGTCAGGCCGATTTAAGTAGCGCTTCGATTTCTTCGAAGCCCGGACGCGCTAGCACATCCGGCTGGCAGCAACGCTCACGCAGCTCCACCAGTTCCTCACTCACCCCCGCTTCAACCCGCTCCAGCAATTCCCCCAGCAACACCCCAAACGCGCGCACTTCAATACGCTGCAATGCCCGAGTCTCCACAGTGTCCGCCGTGGCATGGAACGACGCCGCGCCAAAATCCCCGAGCAGGCAATCGCCGGCCTCATTCCACAGAATGTTGTGGCCGTACAGGTCGCCATGTGTGATGCCATGGCGGTGCAGGTGCGCGGCCACTGACGCAATGCCTCGCGCCATGCGCAAGGCCACGTCCAGGCTGAACAGCGTGCCCGGCGCATACACGTCGCGGGTGCACGACGCCAGGCTCGGCAGGGCGGCGAGGTTGCCGTAGCTGGGGTCGATCAGGTCCATCACCAGGGCGGCCTGGTCATCGGGATGGCCGACTACACGGCCTTCCACCTTTATCAGGTTGGGGTGCAGCCCGGCAGCGATGCACGCCTGCATTTCGTGCAGCGGCGAGCCGTCGCTGGTGATGGTGCCTTTGTAGAGCTTTACCGCGACGGATTGCCGCGA
This sequence comes from Pseudomonas sp. 18.1.10, assembly GCF_024655625.1. NCBI lineage: Bacteria > Pseudomonadati > Pseudomonadota > Gammaproteobacteria > Pseudomonadales > Pseudomonadaceae > Pseudomonas > Pseudomonas sp. 18.1.10. Next base: position 30,637 of record NZ_JANLGL010000059.1, on the reverse strand, counting down.
GGGCTTCCAGAGTGCCTTGTGTATCACCCCCGAGGCACCTTCCCCGAGTACTTCGGCCAGTTCCAGCTCGGACCAGGGAATGTCCGGCGTGCTGTCATCGTCAGACAGCTGCACCGCCATTTCCACCGGGTTCCCCGCGTACGCCAGCCAGGTCAGGCTTGGCAACGCCAGCAGCCACTCGGGCAGGCGAGTGAAGCGGTTGGCGGCGATGCGCAGCAGTTCGAGGTTGTGGCAGTTGGCCAGGCTTTCTGGCAATTGCGCCAGGTGATTGCCGGCCAGCATCAGTTTTTGCAACAAGGGCCGCGCGCCCAGTTCAACGGGCAACTGGCTGATCTGGTTGTCGGTGAGGATCAGCCAGCGCAACTGTGGCGGCAGCGCAGCGGCGGGTACGTGGGTGATCCGGTTGGCCTTGAAGCCGACCATGCTCAGCTTCGCGCATTGGCCCAGGCATTCCGGCAGTTCGGTGAAGGCGTTGTCCGAGCAGAACAGCACGCGCAGGTGCGGCAGGCGGTGCAGGTCGTCGGGCAGTTGGCTCAGGGCGTTGCCGCTGAGGTTGAGGATTTCGAGGGAGTCGGCCAGCGCGAAGATTTCCTCGGGAAATTCGGTCAGCCCGCAGGACAGGTCCAGGCGCGTGATGCCGGCCAATTGGCCGGCCTTGAGTTGGGCGAGGGTATGCATGAACGGCGCGGTCTCTGGGCAAAGGTGGCGTAAATGGCGCTTATCATAGCGGTTGCGCGCGGCTCTGTTGCAATTGCCCGAGGCGACTGGCGGTGCGCGCAAGGTCGATGGCCTGGCCGTGCAAGGCCTGTTCAAGGGGCTGTTCGCCGATGAGGATCAAGTGCTTGTCCTTGTCGTAGAGCACGTCCACCAGGTTGATAAAGCGCTGTTGCACGGCAATCGGGCAATCCGCCAGCACGGGCAGGCCGTCGATGATCCAGTGGTCGAAGTCATGGCACAGCAGCAGATAGTCCATCACCGCCGTGAGCTGTTCGCACAGGTCGTTGAAGGTGAAGGCGATGGTGCGCCCCTGAAGCCTGCGGCAGTGCAACTGGCGGTTGCCGACGGCCAGGGGCTGCGCGGGGCAATCCGCGGCAGGCAGGTCGAACGCTGCACGTTGGCTCGCGGTGCCCGGCCACAGGTAGTGGCCGGCGCTGAAACGTTGCGTACTGTGGGCTTGGGGCAGGCTGCGAAAGTCCTCGGGCGCGCTGACTTCCAGCACGTCCATGCGCGCGGCGATCAGGTCGATCACCGGCTTGAAGCGTTGGTGATACAGCGGGTTGGGCAGCAGGCCAGCGGGTGGGTAGTTGGACGTGACCAGCACCCACACACCGCGCTGAAACAGTGCTTTGAACAGCCGGCTGATAAGCATCGCATCGCCGATGTCGTGCACGTGGAACTCGTCGAAACACAACACCTGGCAACCGGCCAGTAGCTCATCCAGGGTCACCGCCAGGGCATCGTCCTGTGCCCGGTGCTTGAACATGCCTCGGTGCAAACGGGCGAAGAAGTCGTGGAAGTGCACACGCTGCTTTTCGGCAATCGGCAGCGCCTGGAAAAAGCCGTCCAGCAACCAGCTTTTGCCGCGCCCCACCGGCCCGTGCAGGTACAGGCTGCGGGTCGGCTGGCGTGCCAGCAGGTGCCGGGATTCGCGGGCCAGGGCACTGATGGCATGGGTTTGCCCGGCGCTGAGGGTATAACCCAGTTGTGCGGCTTTTTGCGCAAAAAACGTGGTGATAGGCGAGGCGTCGTGGGGCGCGGTTTTTTTACCGAGCAAGCGACGGATCAGTGAACGCGCGGCCAATGGGAATCACTCTGTCTACCGGTGGTCGCCTACTTTAGGGCGGCCATCGCGTTTTGACCAATACAGAAGGGGGTCTCGCGTTATCTCGAAAAAGCATGACACGCCTGCGTTGCCCTGTGAGCTGGCAGTTTCCCCCTGACTGACTAGGCTCATACACAGCAGTCACCCCTGTACAAGGATTTGGGGCAGTGAAGGGACGAGCAGTATTGGCAGTCATGAGCGCGATGCTCTGCACCACGGCTTATGGTGCGCAGCTTCAGGTCGAAGTGCGCATCGACGTGCAGCGGGGTTGCCAACTGGTGGGCATCACCCGCGAGGCGGGCATCGAGCAACTTGGCCTTTTGGATTTTGGCAGCGGCCCGCGTCTGGACGACCCGGGCGGGCCCTTGAGTGCGGCCTTGATAAGCCAGCGCCAGCCGCGCCTGGAGTGCAACCCCGACACGCCTTATCAGATGCGCGTCGACGGCGGCCTGCATGGCGGCACCGGCGAAGTGCGTTACCTCAGCGCCGCCGTCCCTTCGAGCCAACCCATTCCCTATCGCATTTATGCCGACGCCGCGCGGCGCATCCCGTTGCCGGTGGATGTGCCGCTCAGCGGTCGCGTCCCCGATTCCGGCAGCGTCGATCTGCCCCTCTACGGCCGGATTGAACCGCTCAAGGCCATTCCCGCCGTCGGGCGTTATTCCGACCTGCTCAAGGTCACGGTCACATGGTGAGCCGCGGCTTGGCCCTTGTGGCAATGGGCGGCTTGTTGCTGCTGGCGGATGACGTGCAGGCGGCGGTCACCGGGCAGATCCACGCGCGCCTAGTGATTACCGCCAGTTGCGAGGTGAGCAAAGGCGCCGACACCACCCCCGTTACGCCGGACGGTGGCTCGGCGGTGCTGGATTTCGGCAGCCATGGGCCGACCTGGGACAACCGCCTGACCAGCGGTGTCACCGATGGCGAGAAGGCGCCGCTGGCGGTGTCCTGCAACCCCTCGCTGGTCAGCAGCTTCACGGTGACCATCGACGGCGGCGTCAACGGTGATGGCACCACCCGGCGCCTGAGCAACGGGCGCCAGACCATTCCCTATCGTTTGTCGGCGGATGCACTGGGGCGTAGCGCCTACAGCATCGGCCAGCAACGCAATTTCGTCGTGACCCGGGGCACACAAGTACCGATTCCGGTATTCGGCTCGGTGGTGGCGAATACCAGGGCCCTACCGGCCGGCATCTATACAGACACCCTGACGGTGACTCTGGATTGGTAAACCATGAGGATCAATATCATGCATGCACGTGTATCCAAGGCTGTTTTTCCATTACTGGCGCTGGCGTGGGTGTCGGGGTCACAGGCGGCCACGGTGGCCGGGACAATTGGCGCGACGCTGGTGCTGACCAGCAGTTGCCAGGTCAATGGCGCGGCGGCCACCGGGGGGATGAGCTTCGGCGCATTGACCTTCGGTGCCTCCAATAGCCTGTTTACCGAGTCGTCGGGCCAGGTGCTGGGCGGCGGCGGTGGTGCGTTGTCGATTCTGTGTTCCGCCGGCACCTCGCCGACCCTGACCGTGGCCGGTGGCGCCAATGACGGCAAGTCCCCCGGCGGCACCCGCGCGTTATTCGACGGCGTGGCCAACTACGTGCCCTACGACCTCTATACCGACAGCGGCCATTCGAACCTGGTGGCCATCGGTGGGGTCATCCCGCTGGCGGCGAGTACCGGGGTGGCCCAGGCCGTGAATATCTACGGTAAAGCCACCGGCAAGGCGGGGCTGCCGGCGGGCACGTATACCGACACGATCAATGTGACCCTGACGTTCTAGCCGCCATGAAACGGGCGGGATGGACGGCGCTGGCGCTGTGCATCGGCTGGGGGATGCCGGTGTCGTTGTTGGCCGTGACCAGCCAATCGTTCCAGGTCAGCGCGACGATCACCCCGGGATGCCTGGTGGCCAGCGGTGGCAGCAATTACGGCAGCCTGGCGTTCGGCAGCTATTCGGCGCTGGCGACCAACACCGCGTCGGTGGCGCTGGCTAACTCGGTCGTCTTGCAATGCACGCCAGGGGTGGCGTTGAGCATGACGGTCGATGGCGGTTTGTATAACAGCGGCGGGCGGCGCATGCAGCTCAACAGCGGCACGGCGAAGGTGGCGTACCAGCTGTTTCGCGATGCGGCGCTGAGCCAGAGCCTGGGCATCAGCCAGAGCGTCAGCGTGGCCTACGCCAACGCGAACAACATCACCTTGCCGATTTACGGCCGGGTGCAGCTACCGGGCAATACGCCTGGGGGGACGTACAGCGACACGCTGCAGGTGCAGCTGACGTGGTAAGGCGAATGGCATAAAGGAGTGGGATCTATGTATGCAGCTTCCCGGCAGTGGTGGGTAGCGGGTTTGTTCAGTGTGTTGGGGGTGGCGGGGCAGGTGCAGGCGGCCAGTTCGGTGCTGATCTGGCCGATTGACCCGGTGCTGGAGGCCGACCAGCAGGCCAGTGCGTTGTGGTTGGAAAATCGCGGTACGGAGACGGCCAACCTGCAAATCCGCGTGTTTGCCTGGACGCAGAGCGGGTTCGACGAGCAATACCAGAACCAGCGCGATGTGATCGGCAGCCCGCCGGTGGCGAAGATCGCGCCTGGGCAAAAGCAGTTGGTGCGCTTGACCCGCACCAAGGAAGTGCCGCCAGGCCGGGAGCTGGCGTATCGCATCATCATCGATGAGATCCCCTCTGCCGAGCCCGTCGTCACTGCGGCAGACGGCAAGACTGCGGCGGCCGTGCGTTTCCAGATGCGCTATTCGGTGCCGTTGTTCGCTTACGGCCCGGGCCTTTGGAGCAAGGTTGACGGTACCCGCGACCGCGACCCCAAGACGGCCGGCAAACCCGACCTGAGTTGGAAGAAGGTCACGGCCGGCGGGCGCAACTACGTGGAGATGCATAACCAGGGCGCCGTGCATGCGCGCCTGACGGATGCCAGCTTCAAGCAGGGTGGCCAGGCGCGCCCGCTGGTGGAGGGCCTGATGGGCTATGTGTTGCCCGGGGCAACCATGCGCTGGCAGGTGCCGGACGGTCTGCCGGCGGACCAGCCGTTACAGCTGCGGGTCAATGGTGCGACTCAAGTGGAGAGCCTGGCGCCGGGGCGCTAGAACAGGTGCGACAGGGCAGGGACTCGCCCCGGGTTTTAACGGATGGAGATGTCCATTGATGGACACAAAGCCTTGGTGAGCCAGGTTTGGGCTCGTTGTCTATGGCGATCGGTGTGGGTAGTGGGCAGCTTGGCGGGCCTGGTGTTGGTGCCGCTGGTCAGGGCTGCGCCATTGCCGCCCCCTCCCAGCAATATGGAGGCTGTCGCCGATGCACAGTTGTTCCTGGAACTGGTGGTCAACGGGCAGGGTACCGGCCGTGTGGTTGCCGTCAGCCAGCGTGCCGGTGGGCTGTTTCTACCGGCGAGCGTGTTGCAGGAAATCGGTGTGAAACTGCCGGGCGAAGTGCCGGTGGAAGTCGATCTGGATAAGGTGCCAGGCCTGCACAGCGACTACGACAGCCAGGCCCAGCGCCTGGTGCTGACCGTGCCTGCGAGCTGGTTGCCGGAGCAATTCATCGGCAACCGCAATAACTATCCGCGCACCCAGGCGCTGACCAGCTTTGGCGCGTTGCTCAACTACGATGCCTACCTCAACGACACCGATGACAGCAGCACGTACCTGGGCATCTTCAACGAAGTACGCCTGTTCGATACCTGGGGCACGCTGTCCAATACCGGCCAATACCGCACCACCATCGGCCGCGAGCCTCAGGACAGCAGCTTCAACAACGGTTACCGGCGCTACGACACCACCTGGCGTTTCTCCGACGATGAGCGCCTGTTGACCTACGAGGCAGGCGACGTGATTAGCGGTGCCTTGCCCTGGAGCAGCTCGGTGCGCCTGGGCGGGGTGCAACTGTCCCGCGACTTTGGCGTGCGCCCGGACCTGGTGACCTACCCGTTGCCGCAGTTCGCCGGGGAAGCGGCGGTGCCGTCGTCGGTCGACCTGTTTATCAACGGCTACAAATCCAGCAGCGCCGACCTGCAGCCGGGGCCTTACACCTTGACCAACGTGCCGTTTATCAACGGTGCCGGCGAAGCCGTGGTGGTCACCACCGACGCACTCGGGCGGCAGGTGTCCACCACGGTGCCGTTCTATGTCACCAGCTCGTTGCTGCAAAAAGGCCTGGCGGATTTTTCCCTGTCGGCCGGTAATCTGCGCCGCGACTACACCGTGCGCGACTTCGGCTACGGTCCCGGCGTGGCCAGTGGCACCTTGCGCTACGGGCTGTCGGATGCGTTGACCGTGGAAAGCCATGCCGAAGCGTCCAATGACCTGACCCTCGGCGGCGTGGGTGGCAACCTGCGCCTGGGCAACTTCGGCGTGCTCAACACCGCCATCAGCCAAAGCCAGTTCGACGGCGGTTCGGGCCAGCAGTTGAGCCTGGGCTATCAGTACAGCAGCCAGCATTACAGCCTGTCCTACCAGCGGGTCGAGCGCCGTGACCAATACGCCGACCTGACCCTGATCGACACCCCGTACGCCAGCCTCAGCAAGCGCAGCGAGCAGCTGACGCTGAGCCTGAACCTGAATGACTTTGGCAGCCTCGGCGTGGGCTATTTCGATGTGCAGGCTGCGGACGATTCGCGCACCCGGCTGCTGAACCTGACGTGGAGCAAATCGCTGTGGCGCAACACTAGCTTCTACCTGTCGGCCAACCGTGAGATCGGCGACAGCAACTGGGCCGTGCAAGGGCAATTGATCGTTCCGTTCGACGTTTACGGCAGCCTCAGCCTGGGTAGCGAGCGCAGCAACAGCGGGCAGGTGCAACAACGCGTCAATTACAGTCGCGCCGTGCCGGCCGGCGGCGGCGTGGGTTTCAACCTGGGGTATGCCAGCGGCGATGCGCCGACCTATCGCCAGGCGGACCTGACCTGGCGCTTGCAGTCCGTGCAGTTGCAGGCCGGCGTATACGGCACGCGCGACGCACAAACCCGCTGGGCCGACGCGGCCGGTTCGCTGGTGTGGATGGATAAGCAGTTTTTTGTCGCCAACCAGGTCAACGATGCCTTTGTGGTGGTGAGCACCGGCGGGTTTGCCGGGGTGCCGGTGCGATACGAGAACCAGGTGGTCGGCGAGACCGATCGCAATGGGCACTTGCTGGTGCCGTGGAGCAGCGCCTACTACCGCGCCAAATATGAGATCGACCCGTTGAATTTCCCCACCAACGTGCAAGTGGCCAATGTTGAACAGCGGGTGGCGGTGCGTCGGGGCAGCGGTTACCTGTTGGAGTTTCCGGTGCGCCGAGTGGTCGCGGCCAGTATCACCCTGGTGGATGGCCAGCATCAGGACCTGCCCCTCGGCAGCCAGGTGCGGCATGAGCAAAGCGCTGGGTTGGCGGTGGTCGGCTGGGACGGTTTGGTCTATCTGGAGAACCTTGCGGCGCATAACACGCTGCAAGTCACCCTCAGTGGCGGGCAAAGCTGCCAGGCCACCTTCGACCTGGACATCACCCAGGCGCAGGTGCCCCTGATCGGGCCGCTGGTGTGTCAATGAATTAAGGAGTGTGCGTGTGCGGGTCAAGGAATGGCTGTGGAGTCTGCTGGTGGTGGCGAGCCTGGGCGTGTCGACGCAGGTGCACGCCGCGTGCAGCGCGGTCGCCACCGCGCCGGCCAGCTTTGGCCCGGTGAGTTCGATGTCGGTGCTCGCCACGGCGCAGCTCAGTTCCACTACCAACGCCGGCCTGAGTTGCACCCCGCTGTTGCTGTCGATACTCGGCAGTGGCGACCAATTCACCGCAAAGATCACGGGGTCGACCCAGGGCGGCATGCTGGGGCCGACCGGTGATGTGATCCCCTATACGATCTATGGCAACAACTCCACGACGTATCCCATTACACGAGGCAGCACGTTCGACTTTGGCGGCAGCAGCGGTATCGCCCAGAGCTACGGGTTGGTGTTCGGCCCAGGCACCAAGACCTTGCCGCTGTATCTGCGCAGCGTCGCCGGCAGCAACGTGGCGGCCGGCCTGTACAGCGAAACCCTGAGCATTCTCTGGACCTGGAACTACTGCTCGACCATCAACCTGATCGGCGTGTGCTTGGGCCGCGACAGTGGTACCGGCACGCAGGCGCTGACCGTCAGCATGCTGGTGACCAACGACTGCCTGATTACCACGCCGCCTATCGCCTTCGGCAGTGCCCCGGTGGTCAGTGGCTTTGCCACCGTCAACGGCCAGGCCAGCGTCAATTGCACCAAGGGCAGCGCCTACACCGTCGGCCTCAGCGATGGGCAGCACCCGGTCAGCGTCGGCGGGCGCCGGCAGATGATTTCCGGCAGCAACTTCTTGGCCTACGACATCTTTGTCAGCGCCGGCACCACCCGTTGGGGCAGCGTGGGCGCCGCGCGACGGGCGAGTGCCACGGCGGACATCAACCCCGGCAACGGCCTGGGCACCGGCAGCCAGGTCTTCAACTACAACGCCAGGATCTACACCGACCAGGCCACGCCACCCGGGGGCACCTACCTGGATAACGTGGTGCTGGATGTCGGGTTCTAGAGCTTTTGCAGCGTGGGCGCCGGCTGATCCACCGGGCTGACCATCGCATAGTTGTAGCCGCCGCCGGACCAGTAGTCGGCCTGCAAGCCATCGGCACTGCGGCTGCCACGGGGCAGGAAGCCGTTGTCCGGGCCCGGTGGGCGAATGTAGAAACTGATGCGTCGCCCTTGCTGATCCTCATACAACACCATCGCCGCCGCGCCCTGGTCGGTGGTGAGCAAGCGCCCGCTGACCGGCGCGTAGCCCGCTGAACTCAAGTCCGGCAGACGGCTGGCCTGGCGGAAATAGCGATCCAGCCAGGCTTGCATGCTGCCGCCGTCTTGGACGTGATAGTCGGCGGGCAGCACACCGTCCTGGGCAAACAGGCGGTAGGCCTGCATGGCATCGGCCATCGGCGCCAGGGCCGGTTGCGTGGCTTCGCGGGCCTGCCAGCCGCCAATGCCGCCGAGGCTGACGGCGATCAACAGCACTGCCGCTGTAGCGAAATGCCGACGAGATTGGTGCTTGAGGCGTTGGCGGATCAGCGCCGGGTCCAGATCCGGGTTGGCTGGCTGTTGCAGGGCACCGCCGAGTGCGGCGCGCAGCAACTGCGCATCCTGCTGCCAGGCATGGACCTGGGCGGCAACGTCGGGGTGGGCGGCCAGATAGCTGTCGAGCACGCGGCGATCACTGTCCAGCAGTTGGTGGTCGACGTAGGCATGCAAATCGCGTTCGCTGGGGGGCAGGCTGATCATTTGAGTATCCGCAGGGAAGGGCTGGCAATTTCGCCATCACTGAGTTGACGCAAGGCTTGGCGCGCGCGGGACAGGCGCGACATCACGGTGCCGATGGGCACTTCAAGGATGTCGGCGACTTCCTTGTAGCTCAAGCCTTCGACCGACACCCACAGCAGCAGGGCACGTTGTTCGGTGTTGAGTCGGTCGAAGGCTTGCAGGGTCGATTGGGCGATCACCGTGCGTTCCACCGACGGCTGCGCGTCGTCGCGGCCGCTGAAAAAATCGAGCATGCGCGCATAGCGGCGGCTGCGACGGTGGGCGTCGAGGAACTGGCGGTAGAGGATCGAAAACAGCCAGGCCCGCAAATCGCCTTCGCTGCGCTTGTCGGCCCAGCGGGTGATGGCCCGTTCCAGGGTCGATTGCACCAGGTCGTCGGCGCTGCTGGCGTTACGGGTCAGGGACACGGCAAAACGCCGCAGCCTGGGGATGAGTTCACGTAACGCTTCGTCGAGTTCATGCATGGCAATCGGGCTGGTCACTGCGCTGGGACTAGAGAGACGTCTGGCGTTGGCGGTTATTCCAGGTCCGGGGAAATAAATCTACGGCGGGGGAATAGAGCGGGTCGGCGTTCGTCTTAAAGCTCCGACCTTACGTTCTCCCCCCTAAGGCCTTTGGCCCTGGAGCTTCTTCATGGTAGATCACTCTTCACCGCCCCGTCCTCCGCTGAGCACCGCGAGCCTGATCGCACGCCTGGCCGGTATCGGTGCCGTGGTTGCGCTGGTGGCCGGGGCATTTGCCTACGTCAACGGCACCCTCGACCCACAGCGCTTGCGGCCAAAAACCTTGGTCAATGCCTTGGAAACCAATAACGGCGTGCACCCCGGCTTCCGGCGTAACCATGCCAAGGGCGTATGTGTCGCCGGCTATTTCGAGAGCAGTGCGCAAGCCCGGGCGTACTCCAGTGCCCAGGTATTCAGCGCAGCCAGGACCCCGCTGATCGGCCGGTTTGCCTTGCCCAGCGGTAACCCCTATGCGCCGGACAGCAGCGTGCCGATCCGCAGTTTTGCCGTGCAGTTCAGCCAGGCCAACGGCCAGCAATGGCGCACCGGGATGAACAGCATGCCGGTGTTCCCGGTGGGTACGCCTGAAGCGTTCTACGCAATGCTCAAGGCGGGTGCGCCGGAGCCGGCTACTGGCAAGCCGAATCCTTCGAGCATGCCCGCGTTTTTTGCCGCGCACCCGGAGACGGCGGCGTTCCTGGCGTGGGTCAAGACCGCCAAGCCATCGGCGAGTTACGCCACCGAAACCTATAACGGGATCAATGCGTTCTACCTGGTGGGCGCCGATGGCAAGCGCCAGGCCGTGCGTTGGGAGGTGGTGCCGCAGAGTCAGGATGGGGTGGGTGATAGCGCACCGGCCGGTGCTGATTTTCTCGAGAAAGACCTCGTGCAGCGCCTGGCTTCCGGCCCATTGCGCTGGCAGTTGAACATGACCCTGGCCAATCCCGGCGACCCTCTGGACGACGCGAGCAAGGTCTGGCCCGGCGCGCACCAGGTGTTGAACGCCGGGACGCTGGTGTTGCAAAGCAGCCAGCCACAGGCGGATGGCGATTGCCGCGACATCAACTTTGATCCGCTGATTCTGCCGAGCGGCATCGAAGCCTCCAATGACCCGCTGCTGGCCGCACGTTCTGCGGCGTATGCCAGTTCATACCTGCGCCGTGCCGGTGAAGTCAGCGCGCGGCACAGCGCCCCTCAGGAGTCAAAGCCATGAATGCCCAACCGCGTTTTTTTGCACCCGTGGCGCGTCTGCTGCACTGGCTGATGGCGTTGATGGTCATCGCCATGCTGTTTATCGGGGCCGGGCTGGCGGCTTCGGTGTCGGAGCGGCATGCGTGGTTGATCCATCTGCATAAGCCGTTGGGGATTGCGATCCTGGCGTTGGTGATCGTGCGCTTGGTGGTGCGCTTTTCCACACGTCAACCGCCGTTGCCTGCCGATTTGCCGCTGTGGCAAGTGTTGGCGGCGAAGGCATCGCACCTGGTGCTGTACGGGTTGATGCTGGTGTTGCCGCTGCTGGGCTGGGGGATGATTTCAGCCGCGGGCGATCCGGTGATGCTCAGCAGTTCGCTGCAGTTGCCCGCTTTGGTGGCGGCGAATGCGCCGTTATTTGCGGTGTTGCGCAAGGCCCATGGGTTTCTCGCCTACCTGTTGTTCCTGACGGTGCTGTTGCACCTGGCGGCGGCGTTGTTCCACGGGTTGATTCGCCGTGATGGTGTGTTGCAAAGCATGACGGGTAGCAAGGACTGACTTGGGGTGATCGGGCTTGCCCTGAGTTAAGAAGTAACCTGTGGCGAGGGAGCAAGCTCCCTCGCCACAGGTACAGCGAGCTCAGCGCAACACGCCGACGATATCGGCGACGGTGCTCAGCACGTCCTTGCCCAATTGCATCGAGCGCTTGCCCGACCAGCCGGTGTGGGGGTTGGGCGCGTCGTCGTTGTCCTTGAAGGGCATTTCCAGGGTCAGCGACAGGCAGTCGTATTTTTCACCGACGGCATTGCAGGCCAGGGTCATGTTGGCCTCACCCGGCAGGTCGCGGGTGTAGCCGTGGGTGGTCTGGAAGTCGCGGGTGAGGGCGCTCAAGTGGCGGCGGAAGTGTTTTTCCAACGCCTCGATACGCGGCGTGTAGCCTGGGTTGCCTTCGCAGCCGGCGGTGAAGACGTAGGGGATTTCTTCGTCGCCGTGGATGTCGAGGAACAGGTCGACGCCATACTTTTCCATCTGTTGCTGAACGAACAGCACTTCCGGGCTGATCTCCTGGCTGGCGCTCTGCCAGGCGCGGTTGAGGTCCTGGCCCATGGCGTTGGTGCGCAGGTGGCCGTGGAACGCGCCATCCGGGTTCATGTTAGGCACCAGGTACAGGTCGGCGGCTTTCAGCAGTTTTTTCAGTTCGCTGTCGCCGTCCTGTTGCAGGCGTTCGATGATGCCTTCCATAAACCATTCGGCCATATGCTCGCCGGGATGCTGTTGGGCGATGATCCACACCTTGCGTCGGCCTTCGCCGCCTTTGCCACGGCGTAGCAACTGGATATCGCGGCCCTCGACGCTTTTACCGGTGGCCAGCAGTTGGGTGCCGGCGCGGTTCAGGGCCTGGCCGATCAGCCAGTCGTGGCGTTCGCGGCTGTAGGGCTCGAAATAGGCAATCCACGCATGCTTTTCGCGGGTTTCGAGGCTGATGTGCAGGAACTCGCCGTCAAAACGCGTGGGGACGCGAAACCAGTTGATATGGTCATAGGAGGCGACGGCGTTGTAACCGCTCCAGGCGTGTTTATAGGACGACTGGCTCGCGTTGCTCAAACGGAAGGTGTGGGTGTGGCCCACATGCATGCCTTCGGCCTTGAAGTGGAACCATTGGAAATGTGGGCTACGGGTATCGGGTTTGATGGCGAGCAGCAGCTGGAACGCATCGCTGGCGTCGAGCACCTGGATATTGCCACTGTCGAAGTCGGTGCTGATCCTGATGGAGGTCAAGGCCACGGTCATAGTCTGGTTGCCTGAGTATGAGTGTTGTGGCGGATATCTTACACAGGAGCCAGGCAAAATCTTGACGCAAAATTGTTGCAGGGAGGAGGGGGCGTCGTCCTTGACGCGCCAGCAGCTTAGAATCTATGAGATTGATTCTCAAGCGCTAATTCGCAAAGATCCGACCTAGAGCGTTCGTGCGGCTTTCTTTTGGCGATGGTCTTTTGCTACCATGCGCGCCATCAAGCAACACACAGTCTTCATTAGCCTGAAGCCATGCCAGGGAAACTGGCAAAAAAAAGACCCGGCCAAAGAGCCGGGTCAAAAACCGTGATTAGCCTGATGAGGAGATATTCCAAGAGTCCGACCTAAGGTCCCTTGGTCTATCGACTGATCTCGCGATCAGCTGGGTCCAATAATAATCATTATCATTTGCAAGTCAAATGTTTTTATCGTCGGGATAGAAATATTTTTCCTTTGCGCCTGTTAAACGTTTGCCTGAGCCTGCGGCGCACGCAACGATCGCTCCACCATCGCCTTCGCCATATCAATCAAGTACACCACTGAAAACGCCAGGTCGCGGTTGTTGCCTTGGTGGCTGCTCGCCGATTCATAGGCGGTGGCCGCGGCACTGCGCAACAGGTCCGAGGCGTGCACCAATGCTTCTTCCTGGCTGATGCCGGGCTTGATGCTGAATAAGGTGTCATCCGCGGCGGGTATCGACATATCTTCTTTCAAGTAATAGTCCAGCGCGCGCTGGGCGGCGCCACTGTTGCGCATGTCGAGAATGTCTGCGCTTTCGGGTACGTCGGGTAGGGAATGCGGGCTTGTTGTCATAAGGGGCGGTACTCCGGGTGGGTGTCGAAAACCTTATGTCCGATCATAGTACGTATCGTATTTATGTCGTTTTATGGATTACTACAAACTGTTTATTGCCCAGAAAAATGCCTGACGTATCGTCGGCCCCCATGGATAAATGGATAGCGTTGGTCAAAGCCAGCATGAAACACCCCAAGGTCACGCAAGCCGAGCTGGCCGAGCGCTTGGGCATGACCCAGGGCGGCGTCGGCCACTGGCTGGCAAAACGACGTGTGCCGAGCGTGGCGGATATGAACCGGGTGCTGGCGGAGCTGGGCCTGGGGTACCTCGAAGTCTCGTTGCAGATTCGCGAACGGTCCGCCGAGGAGCCTGGCACGACAAGCCACTACAACCCGTACTTCCGCTACCCGGTCAGCGATTGGAGCGGCCTATGTGAGACCCGTGAAGAGCGTGCCACCTATGGCACGCCACGTTTCGAGCTGACGGATTACCACGCCCGAGGCGAAGCCTTCTGGCTGCCGGTCACGGGTGATGCCATGACCGCCCCCAGCGGCCTGAGCATCAGCGCGGGCATGCTGATCCTGGTGGACCCGGCCATCACTGCCGAACCGGGCCAGCTGGTGGTTGCCCGATGGGCCGACAGCCCCCAGGCAACCTTTCGCCAGTTGCTGAAAGAGAGCGGCCAGCGGTACCTGGTCCCGCTCAATCCGACCTACCCGAAACAACTGCTCACCGATGATTGCCACATCCTCGGCGTGGTGGTGCAGGCCACGGCGAAGTTCTAGCCCGCCGTTTCGAGCTCCACCAGCGCGCAACCTTCGGCAACCATTTCGCCTTCCTGGCAGAACAAAGCCTTGACCACGCCAGCCTGGGGCGCACGAATGCTGTGTTCCATCTTCATCGCCTCCAGCACCACCAGTTGCGTGCCGGCGTCCACGGTTTGGCCGACTTCGACCAGCACCCGCACGATGCTGCCGTTCATCGGCGCGGTGAGGCCACCCTGGTGCGACTGGCTGGCCTCGACCGCTGCAATCGGGTCGAACAGGCTGACCGCGTGCACCTCGCCGTCCCAGCGCAGGTACAGGGTCTCGCCGCTGCGCACCGCCAGATGGGAGCGATGTACGCCCTGGCGCTCGATCCACAATTGTTCGTCGCGCAACGTCGCCGTTTCTGCCGCCAGCGTCACCAGCTGGTCCTGGCCATTACAACTCAAATGCAGCGACACCTCGGCCGGCAGCCCCGCACGAAAGCCGCGGGTGTCAGCCCAAGGCCCATCGCCCACCGGCAAGCTCTGCATAAAGGCCGCACCGGCCGCCTGCCAGAACCCATCGCTCAACGCACCCGGCGCTGGTAGCAGTTCATCCTGATAACGCGGGATAAACCCCGTATCCAATTCAGCCGCCGCAAACGCCGGATGGCCGACGATGCGTCGCAAAAAGCCCAGGTTGGTCTTGAGCCCGCCGACGGCAAACTCATCGAGCATGCTCAGCAAGCGCAGGCGCGCTTGTTCCCGGTCTTCGCCCCAGGCGATCAGCTTGCCGAGCATCGGGTCGTAGAAGGGCGACACGCTATCGCCTTGGGCCACGCCGCTGTCCACCCGTCGCCCAGGGCCTGGTGTCGATTCGCGGTACAGCGCCAGGTGCCCGGTCGCCGGCAGGAAATCATTGGCCGGGTCTTCGGCATACAGCCGCACTTCAATCGCATGGCCGATCAGCGGCACCTGCGCTTGGGTGATGGGCAACGCTTCGCCCTGGGCGACGCGAATCTGCCATGCCACCAGGTCGAGGCCGGTAATCGCCTCGGTCACCGGGTGCTCCACTTGCAGACGCGTGTTCATCTCCATGAAGAAGAATTCACCGCGCGCATCCAGCAAGAATTCCACGGTGCCGGCGCCGACATAACCGATGGCCTGGGCCGCGCGCACGGCGGCTTCGCCCATGGCCTTGCGCTGTTCAACGCTCAACCCCGGCGCTGGTGCTTCTTCCACGACCTTTTGATGGCGACGCTGGATCGAGCAGTCGCGCTCATTGAGGTACAGGCAGTGGCCGTGCTGGTCGGCAAACACCTGGATTTCCACATGGCGTGGCTTGAGCAGGTATTTCTCCACCAACATCTGCCCGTTGCCGAATGAGGACAGCGCCTCACGCTGGGCCGAGGCGAGGGCCTCGGCCAGCTGGCTGACGTCCTCGACCACCTTCATGCCCTTGCCGCCGCCGCCCGCCGTGGCCTTGAGCAACACCGGATAACCGATGCGCTCGCAGGCGTCGCGGAATGTTTCCAGGTCCTGGGCTTCACCGTGATAACCCGGCACCAACGGCACGCCGGCTGTTTCCATCAGCGCCTTGGCCGCAGATTTGCTGCCCATGGCGTCGATGGCCGAGGCGGGCGGGCCGAGGAAGATCAAGCCGGCTGCTTCAATCGCACGGGCAAAACCGGCGTTTTCCGACAGAAAACCGTAGCCTGGATGAATCGCCTGGGCACCACTGGCGTGGGCAGCGGCGATCAGTTTATCGATTTGCAGGTAACTCTCGGTGGCCTTGCTGCCGCCCAGGTCAACGCGGATATCCGCCTCGCGGCTATGCCGCGCATCGCGGTCCGTGGCGCTGTGCACGGCCACGGTGGTCAGGCCCATGGCCTTGGCGGTACGCATCACCCGGCAGGCAATTTCACCGCGATTGGCCACCAGTACGGTGGTCAGTGTGCTCATGAACGCGGCTCCTGGGACTGCCAGCTCGGCGCACGTTTTTGCAGGAACGCCCGCAGGCCTTCCTGGCCTTCGGCGCTGACGCGAATCCGCGCGATGGCATTTTCGCAATAGCGACGCAACGCCGGTGTGAGGGCGCCGTTGCCGACTTCGCGCAGCAAATCCTTGCTGGAGCGCATCGCTGCCGGGCTGTTCTGCAACAGGTTGGCGACCCACAACTCGACGTGCAGATCCAACTCGCTAAGGGGATAGCTCTCTGCCAGCAAGCCGATGTCCCGCGCCCGCTGGCCGCCGAAACGCTCGGCGGTCAGGGTATAACGCCGCGCGGCGCGTTCGCCGATGGCCTGCACCACGAACGGGCTGATCACCGCCGGGGCCAGACCAATGCGCACTTCCGACAGACAGAACTGCGCATCATCGGCACCGATCGCCATGTCGCAGCAGCTAATCAAGCCCAGCGCGCCACCGTAGGCCGCGCCTTGCACCACCGCCAGGGTGGGGATTTTCAGCTTGGCCAGGTTGTACATCAGCTCCGCCAGTTCGCGGGCGTCGTCCAGGTTGGTGTGGTAGTCCAACTCGGCCGACTGCTGCATCCAGGCCAGGTCGGCGCCGGCGCTGAAATGCTTGCCGCGCCCACGCAACAGCAAAAAGCGCAGGGAGGGATCGCCTTGCACCTGGTCGAGGGCGATGATGAGCTCGCGGATCATCTCGGCATTGAACGCGTTGTTCTTGGCTTCACGACTGAGCCACAGCGTGGCAAAGCCACGGCTGTCGGTAATCAGTTCGAGGGTGTTGAAATCGCTCATGGGGTACAGCTCCATTTACATGCGGAACACGCCGAAGCGGCTCGGCTCGATGGGGGCATTCAACGCGGCAGACAGGGCCAGGGCCAGCACGTCGCGGGTTTGCAACGGGTCGATGACACCGTCGTCCCACAGGCGCGCGCTGGAGTAGTAGGGGTGGCCCTGGGTTTCGTATTGGTCGAGGATCGGCTGCTTGATCGCGGCTTCTTCCTCGGCACTGAAGCCCACGCCTGCGCGTTCGGCCTGCTCGCGCTTGACCTGCACCAGCACACCAGCGGCCTGTTCGGCCCCCATCACGCCGATGCGCGCATTCGGCCACATCCACAAGAACCGTGGGTCATAGGCGCGGCCGCACATGCCGTAGTTACCGGCGCCAAAGCTGCCGCCGATAATCACCGTGAACTTCGGCACCTTGGCGCACGCCACGGCTGTAACCAGTTTGGCGCCGTGCTTGGCGATGCCGCCGGCTTCGTATTTCTGCCCGACCATGAAGCCGGTGATGTTCTGTAAAAACAGCAGGGGAATGCCGCGCTGGCACGCCAGCTCGATAAAGTGCGCGCCTTTTTGCGCGGCTTCGGCGAACAGGATGCCGTTGTTGGCGAGGATCGCCATCGGGTAGCCGTGCAGGTGCGCAAAACCGCACACCAGGGTGGTGCCGAACAGCGCCTTGAACTCATCGAACACCGAACCATCCACCAGCCGCGCGATCACTTCGCGCACGTCGAACGGTTGCTTGGCATCGGCCGGGATCACGCCGTACAACTCTTCGCCGCTGTACAGCGGCGCCACGGGCGTGCGTTGCAGCAACTGGCCCTGCTTGCGCCAGTTGAGGTTGGCCACGCTGCGCCGCGCCATGGCCAAGGCGTGTTCATCGCTGTCGGCATAGTGGTCGGCCACACCGGAGACCTTGCAGTGCACATCGGCGCCGCCAAGGTCTTCGGCGCTGACCACTTCACCGGTGGCGGCCTTCACCAGCGGCGGGCCGGCGAGGAAGATCGTGGCTTGCTGGCGCACCATGATCGCTTCGTCGGCCATGGCCGGCACGTAGGCGCCGCCGGCGGTGCAGGAGCCCATCACCACGGCGATCTGCGGGATGCCCTGGGCGCTCATGTTGGCCTGGTTGAAGAAGATCCGCCCGAAGTGCTCGCGGTCGGGGAACACCTCGTCCTGGCGCGGCAGGTTGGCGCCACCGGAATCCACCAGGTAGATGCACGGCAGGCGGTTCTGTTCGGCGATGGTCTGGGCGCGCAGGTGTTTTTTCACCGTGAGCGGGTAGTAGGAACCGCCTTTCACCGTGGCGTCGTTGGCGACGATCATGCATTCGACGCCCTCCACGCGGCCGATCCCGGCAATCACCCCGGCGGCGGGCACGTCTTCGCCATACACCTGGTGGGCGGCAAGCTGGCTCAGTTCGAGGAACGGCGAGCCCGGGTCGAGCAGGCGGTTGATGCGCTCACGGGGCAGCAGTTTGCCGCGTGAGGTGTGGCGCTCCTGGGCTTTCGCGCCGCCGCCTTGTTGGACGTGGGCGAGCAGGGTGTGCAGGGCATCGACCTGTTGGCGCATCGCCGCGCTGTTGGCGGCGAACTCCGCCGAACGCGGGTTGAGCTGGGTATGCAAGGTGGCCATGGCGCGTTCCCTCAGCGGGTTTCGTTGAAGAGTTCGCGACCGATCAGCATCCGGCGAATCTCACTGGTGCCGGCGCCGATTTCATACAGCTTGGCGTCGCGCAGCAGGCGGCCGGCGGGGAATTCATTGATGTAGCCATTGCCGCCGAGGATCTGGATCGCGTCGAGGGCCATTTGCGTGGCACGTTCGGCGCTGTAGAGGATCACGCCAGCGGCGTCCTTGCGCGTGGTCTCGCCGCGCTCGCACGCCTGGGCCACCGCGTAGAGGTAGGCGCGGCTGGCGTTGAGTTGGGTGTACATGTCGGCGACCTTGCCCTGGATCAGCTGGAATTCGCCGATGCTTTGGCCGAACTGCTTGCGGTCGTGGATGTAGGGCACGATCAGGTCCATGCAGGCTTGCATGATCCCGGTGGGGCCGCCGGAAAGGACCACGCGCTCGTAGTCCAAGCCGCTCATCAGCACTTTCACGCCGCCGTTGAGCACGCCGAGGATGTTTTCTTCCGGCACCTCCACGTCATCGAAAAACAGTTCGCAGGTGTTGGAGCCGCGCATGCCCAGCTTGTCGAACTTGCTGCTGCGGCTGAAGCCTTTCCAGTCCCGTTCGACGATAAATGCGGTGATGCCGTGGGCGCCCTTTTCCAGGTCGGTCTTGGCGTAGATCACGTAGGTGTTGGCGTCGGGGCCGTTGGTGATCCAGGTCTTGCTGCCGTTGAGCACGTAGTGGGCGCCGCGCTTGTCGGCGCGCAGTTTCATCGAGACCACATCGGAGCCGGCATTCGGCTCGCTCATGGCGAGGGCGCCAACGTGTTCGCCGCTGAGCAGTTGGGGCAGGTACTTGAGTTTTTGCGCGTGGTTGCCGTTGCGGTTGATCTGGTTCACACACAGGTTGGAATGGGCGCCGTAGGACAAAGCTACCGACGCTGAGCCCCGGCTGATCTCTTCCATCGCCACCACGTGCGCCAGGTAACCCAGGCCCGCGCCGCCGTATTCTTCCGGCACCGTAATGCCGAGCAGACCCATGTCGCCGAACTTGCGCCACAGGTCGGCGGGGAACAGGTTGTCGCTGTCGATTTGCGCGGCGCGGGGGGCGATTTCCTTGGCTACAAAGGACTGCACCTGATCGCGCAGCATGTCGATGGTTTCGCCGAGGGCGAAGTTCAGGGACGGGTAACTCATGGACAGGCACCTTAATGTGAGCTTTGTTTTTGTGTGGGCTGAACGTCGGGGGAGGGCGTTCACCTTTACGTTAACGTAAGCTTGCGTTACGGCGCTGTCAATCGTAGTTTACGTTTACGTCAACCTACAAAAAAGACAATAGGGGTCGTTATGGAACAACCGAATCAGAGCTACAGCCGTGGCGCTCAGGACAAGACCTTGCTGGCCATGACGATTGGCCAGGCGTTCGATCACACCGCTGCGCAATACCCGGAAGGCGAAGCCCTGGTGGTGCGCCATCAACAACGTCGCTACACCTGGCGGCAACTGGCCGAGACCGTTGACCTGCACGCCCGCGCCTTCCTTGCCCTGGGCATGCAGGCCGGTGATCGCCTGGGCATCTGGGCCCCCAACTGCGCCGAGTGGTGCATCAGTCAGATCGCCAGCGCCAAGCTGGGCGTGATCCTGGTCAACATCAACCCGGCCTATCGCAGCAGCGAATTGGACTACGTGCTCAAGCAGTCCGGTTGCCAGTGGCTGGTGTGCGCCGGGGCGTTCAAGACCTCCGATTATCACGCGATGGTGCAGGCGTTGAAGCCGGACCTGCGCGGCCTCATCAGCCTCGACCCCAGCCCGCCGCCCGGCTTCATGCCCTGGTCGCAACTGGCGGCCCTCGGCGCCGGCGTCCCGCCCGAGCAACTGCACAGCCGCCAGGCCAGCCTGCATTTCGATCAGCCCGTCAACATCCAGTACACCTCCGGCACCACCGGTTTTCCCAAGGGCGCCACCCTCAGTCACCACAATATTCTCAATAACGGTTACATGGTCGGCGAAAGCCTTGGCCTGACTGCGCAGGACCGCCTGGTGATCCCGGTGCCGCTGTATCACTGCTTCGGCATGGTGATGGGCAACCTCGGCTGCATCACCCACGGCACCACGATGATCTACCCCAATGATGGCTTCGACCCGTTGCTGACCCTCACTACGGTGGCTGAAGAACGCGCCACCGGTCTCTACGGCGTGCCCACCATGTTTATCGCCGTGCTCGATCACCCGCGCCGGGGCGAGTTCGACCTGGCCAGCCTGCGCACCGGCATCATGGCCGGCGCCACGTGCCCCATCGAAGTGATGCGCCGGGTTATCAGCGAATTGCACATGGGCGAAGTGCAGATCGCCTACGGCATGACCGAAACCAGCCCGGTGTCGTTGCAGACCGGCGCCACTGACGACCTGGAGCGCCGCGTGACCACGGTCGGGCGCACCCAGCCACAATTGGAAAACAAGATCATCGACGTCGACGGCAACACGGTTGCCCGTGGTGAAATCGGCGAGCTGTGTACCCGTGGCTACAGCGTGATGCTCGGCTACTGGAACAACCCCGAA
The DNA here is from genome assembly GCF_024655625.1 of Pseudomonas sp. 18.1.10. NCBI lineage: Bacteria > Pseudomonadati > Pseudomonadota > Gammaproteobacteria > Pseudomonadales > Pseudomonadaceae > Pseudomonas > Pseudomonas sp. 18.1.10. The sequence continues at coordinate 9,551 of NZ_JANLGL010000059.1, read as the reverse complement.
GGCACCCGCGAGGCCATCGACGACGCCGGCTGGATGCACACCGGCGACCTGGCGAGCATGGACGCGCACGGCTACGTGTGCATCGCCGGGCGCAACAAGGACATGATCATTCGCGGCGGCGAGAACGTTTATCCGCGGGAGCTGGAGGAGTTTTTCTTTACCCACCCGGCGGTGGCGGATGTGCAGGTCATCGGCATTCCCGATGAGCGTTATGGCGAAGAGATCGTCGCCTGGGTCAAGTTTCACCCCGGTCAGGTGGCCAATGCCCTGGAGCTGCAAACCTGGTGCAAGGGGCGCATTGCACACTTCAAGACGCCCAGGCATTTCAAGTTTGTGGAGGAGTTTCCGATGACGGTGACGGGCAAGATCCAGAAATTCCGCATGCGCGAAATTTCGATTGAGGAATTGCAAACCCACTCTCAATAACACCGTGGGCTTAGGTGGGAGCTGGCTTGCCTGCGATAGCGGTCTGTCAGTCAATGCAGCTGTGCCTGATACACCGCCATCGCAGGCAAGCCAGCTCCCACATTGAATTGCAGTGTGCCATGACAATTGCTGAATCGCAGAAAGCACAAAGGGGACCCAAAGGTCCCCTTTAATTTGTCGTTGCGTGCTCTTTTTTTATTATTGAGGGGCGGTCTATTGTTGTTTTTGGCAACCGTTACCCTTTACCGCTGTTTTTGGCGACCCCCATCCGGGGTCAAGAGCAAACGTATTTTTTTGAACGCTGATCTGCTTCTTCGCACGCGATCCAACCAGTGGGTAGCTACCTGAGGTAGTTTTATTTTTCTCTACTGGTCGCGGGTTTCGGCATTGCCGTTCCCTGCGAAGCACATCTTCTCCAAAAAAATCTGTTAGCTGCGTCTCTGCCGTGTTGTTTTTGTTATGTCAGAGTCGTTTCGTCTTATTTTTATTAGGTTTGGCGCTTTTTATTCTTGTTATGCCATAGAGATAGCAGAAGCCGTGCCAACTTTTAAAAGGCCTTTAAAATCAATGGTTTGATTTTTGTGTGGGTGGTTGCCTACGGCAAATGCGACAAAATATGTTCCCGTGTTACTCGATGTGTAGGCGGGCGGTAACACATTGTCACGGCTATGCTACTCAACCGGCGTTACGCGCCTTGGCCACGCGCGACCCTGTTGGCCGACCGAGCACGTGGCTGATTTGCTCACCCGCGCGGATCAAGGCTTCCAGGTCGATACCGGTTTCGATGCCCAGGCCGTTGAGCAGGTACAGCACATCTTCGCTCGCCACGTTACCGCTGGCGCCCTTGGCGTAAGGGCAGCCGCCGAGGCCCGCGATAGAGCTGTCGAACACGGTGATGCCCTCCAGCAGGCTGGCGTAGATATTCGCCACGGCCTGGCCGTAGGTGTCGTGGAAGTGCCCCGCGAGCTTGTCCCGTGGCACCTGCGCACCGACCACTTCGAACAGCCGCCGTGTCGCGCCCGCCGTGCCGGTGCCGATGGTGTCGCCCAAGGACACTTCATAGCAGCCCATGGCATACAACTCCCGCGCCACTGCCGCCACCTGCTCCGGGGCGACCTGGCCTTCGTAAGGGCAACCCAGCACACAGGACACATACCCGCGCACACTGATCCCATGGTGTTTGGCCGCCGCCATGATCGGCGCAAAGCGTTCCAGGCTTTCGCTGATGGAGCAGTTGATATTGCGCTGGGAAAACGCTTCGGACGCCGCCGCAAACACCGCCACTTCCTTGACCCCGGCAGCCAACGCATCCTCGAAACCGCGCAGGTTCGGCGCCAGTGCGCCATAGGTCACCCCCGGCTTGCGCTGGATCTGCGCGAACACCTCGGCCGACCCGGCCATCTGCGGCACCCATTTGGGCGAGACAAAGCTACCGACTTCGATATAGCTCAAGCCAGCCGCACTGAGGGCGTCCACCAGCCGGACCTTGTCGGCCACGCTGATGGGCTGGGCTTCATTCTGCAAACCGTCGCGCGGCCCGACTTCCACCAGGCGTACATGGGAGGGGAGGGACATGGCAGCTACCTTCTGATTAATGGCCAACCTGGCTCATGGTGTGGGCCAGGGCCTGGGTGCAGCGCTCTTCGGCGGTGTCCAGTTCCAGTTTCATCTGTTCGATGTCCAGCAGTTGCTGTTCCAACTGCTCACGGCGCTCGGCGATTTTGCTGAGCATGCTGTTGAGTTGGATGTGGTTGCCGCTGGTGGGGTCGTAGAGTTCGATCAGCTCGCGGCATTCGGCCAGGGAGAAACCGATGCGCTTGCCGCGCAGGATCAGCTTGAGGCTGACCTTGTCCCGCGCCGAGTAGATGCGCTCCTGGCCCCGGCGTTCCGGGGCCAGCAGGCCTTGTTCTTCGTAGAAGCGAATGGCGCGGGTGGTGATGTCGAGCTCGCGGGCGAGGTCGGAGATGCTGTAGGTGGTGCTCATGCTAGTGCCCGAGAAGATGTCGTGGGCGTTAAGCTAATGGCTGGTTGACGTTAACGTCAAGCTTGCTTGCCATCCAGTTTCTTCTCATGCGCCGTAACCTGCTGGCACAACTCGATCATCTGCTCACGCATCCACCGGTTCGCCGGGTCCTGATCCGTGCTTTCGTGCCAGTACAGGTGGGTTTCCACCGGCGGCACGTCGTTGACCGGTAGGTTGAACCAGTGCAGTTCATGGCGGCGGGCAAAACGCTCGGGCACGGTCATCACCATGTCGGTCTGCTGCAACACTTGCGAGGCCATCAGGTAGTGCTGGGAGCGCAGGGCGATCTTGCGTTGCAGGCCCATCTTGCCCAGCGCCAGGTCGACATGGCCCAAACCGTTGCGGCGGCTGGAGATATGAATGTGGGTCAGGCCCAGGTAATCATCCAGCGTGAGCTTATCCTTGCCCGCCAGCGGATGGCCCTTGCGCATGGCGCACACGTAGCGGTCTTCCATCAGCTTGACGTGGCGCACCTGCGGGTCGGTGTTGAGCGGCGCATCCACGGCAAAGTCCAGGCGCCCGGCGGCGAGTTCCTTGGTGGTTTCACGGCGCTTGGACAGGAAGCTCTCGATCACCACCGTCGGCGCGAGGCGGCGCAGGCGTTGGAACAACGCCGGCAATATCACCGCTTCCGTGAGGTCGGTCATGCTGATGCGGTAGGTCTTCGCCGCCTGCTGCGGGTTGAAGATGCGGCTTTCCTGCACCGACACCCGCAGCAACGACAGCGCGTTACGCACCGGGCCGATGATGTTCTGCGCCATCGGCGTGGGCACCATGCCTTGGGCAGTGCGCACGAACAGCGGGTCGTTGAAGGTTTCGCGCAGGCGCGCCAACGCGTTGGACACCGCCGGCTGGGTAATGCCGACAATCTGCCCGGCGCGGGTCAGGTTGGCTTCGGTGTAGATCGCGTCGAAGACGATAAACAGGTTGAGGTCGACCTTGCTCAGATTCATGTGCGAAGCGCTCTTATTGTTAGGTGGCGATAGGCCGATCATATATCGGTGATGAATGTTAATACACGCCGAGAATAGGCTAGGTAAATTATCAACGCTGTTCTAGCATCGATTGCATGACCTAAACAACCTCTCAGAGAAGGGAGCTGCTCATGGATTTCGCCTATTCGCCCAAGGTTCAGGAACTGCGTGAACGCGTCACCGCGTTTATGGACACTTACGTCTACCCGGCCGAGCCGGTGTTCGAACGCCAGGTCAACGAAGGTGACCGCTGGCAGCCCACCGCGATCATGGAAGAGCTGAAGGCCAAGGCTAAAGCCGAAGGCCTGTGGAACCTGTTCCTGCCGGAATCCGAGCTGGGTGCCGGCCTGACCAACCTCGAATACGCGCCATTGGCAGAAATCATGGGCCGCTCGTTGCTGGGCCCGGAGCCGTTCAACTGCTCCGCCCCCGACACCGGCAATATGGAAGTGTTGGTGCGCTACGCCAACGCCGAGCAGAAACAGCGCTGGCTTGAGCCGCTGCTACGCGGCGAGATCCGCTCCGCGTTCGCCATGACCGAACCGGACGTCGCATCCTCCGACGCCACCAACATGGCCGCCCGCGCCGAGCGTCAGGGCGACGAATGGGTAATCAACGGCAAGAAGTGGTGGACCTCCGGCGCCTGCGACCCGCGCTGCAAGATCCTGATCTTCATGGGCCTGAGCAACCCCGACGCACCGCGCCACCAGCAGCACTCGATGATCCTGGTGCCGGTGGATGCCCCCGGGGTGAAAATCGTCCGTCCGCTACCGGTATTCGGCTACGACGACGCGCCCCACGGCCACGCCGAAGTGTTCTTCGACAACGTACGTGTGCCGTACGAAAACGTCCTGCTCGGTGAAGGCCGCGGCTTCGAAATCGCCCAAGGCCGCCTTGGCCCAGGCCGCATCCACCACTGCATGCGCTCCATCGGCATGGCCGAGCGTGCGCTGGAACTGATGTGCAAACGCGCCGTCAGCCGTACCGCGTTCGGCAAGCCGCTGGCACGCCTGGGCGGCAATATCGACAAGATCGCCGACTCGCGCATGGAGATCGACATGGCGCGCCTGCTGACCCTGAAAGCGGCATACATGATGGACACCGTGGGCAACAAAGTGGCGAAAAGCGAAATCGCCCAGATCAAGGTCGTGGCGCCGAACGTGGCGTTGAAGGTGATCGACCGCGCGATCCAGATCCACGGCGGCGCCGGGGTGTCCAACGACTTCCCGCTGGCCTACATGTACGCCATGCAACGCACCCTGCGCCTGGCCGATGGCCCGGATGAAGTGCACCGGGCGGCGATTGGCAAATTTGAGATTGGCAAGTATGTGCCTCGGGAGTTGATGCGTAGCGGGCAATAAGTCGGACCGCGTCGCCTGCATTCGCGGGCAAGCCCGCTCCCACACTTTGATTTTCATCGATCTTCCATCTGTATTCCAAAGCGCGTCACCAGTGCCTTGCGGCCCTTGGGCGTGAGCCCCAGCGCGCGGCTATCCAGGTCCTGAATCACCCACTCCTTGCAGATCGCGCTGTGCAGCAGCGCCGCGCCCAACGCGCCGGCCAGGTGGGGGCGACGCATGCTCCAGTCCAGGCAGCCACAGGCAAAACGCCGGCGTTGCGCATGCAGTGCAGGGAGATCAATCCCGAGTTCAAGCATGGCTGTTTCCCCGGCGGGGCTGAGCTGGTAAGTCCCTTCGCCCGTCAGCCAGCCGGCCGCGATGAAGTGGTCGTGCAACTGCACCGCCAGCGTCCCGGCCATGTGGTCATAACAGGTGCGCGCAAATTGCAGGCGACTTGGCGTGTTCGGCACAAACGCCTTGGCGCTCTGGCGACTTATCACCATCAACCCTTCAATGGCCTGGGCAATGTGCGGGCCCGCGAGGCTGTAGTAGCGATGGCGCCCCTGGGTGTGGAGCTGGATTAGCCCGTCGTCCTTGAGCCGCGCCAGATGGGCGCTGGCGGTGGACGCACTGACCTGGGCAATCGCCGCCATTTCGGTGCTCGTGCGCGCGTGGCCGTCCATCAGCGCACAGAGCATTTTCGTACGTGCAGGTTCGGCAATCGCGCCGGCGACTTGTGAGAGGGCGGCGTCTTCGTCGTGGCCGTTCATATTTCGTTCCTGAGCGAATCGTTGCCGTGCGGGAGGGCAGATAGTAACGGTTCTTCATGAGAACAGGATGTGCTGAATGACACCGCTGCAAGCTGCGACCCATGCTGATCCCTACCCTTACTACGCCGATTTGCGGCGCAATGACGGCTTGCTGTTCGACGCCGAGCTAGGGCTGTGGATCGCCAGCCGCGCGACGACCGTCGAAGCGGTGTTGGCCCATCCCGCCTGCCGCGTACGGCCCCTGCATGAGCCGGTGCCGGCGGCCATCGCGCAACGCGCCGCAGGCGACGTGTTTGCGCAGCTGATGCGCATGAACGAAGGCGCTGCCCATCGCTGCCCACGGGCCGCCATCGAGCCCGCGCTTGCGGGTGTGAGCGCACAGCAGGTTGCAGGCGCCGTGCAGCACCTCAGCGCTGATGCCACTCAGTTGGACGACTGGATGTTCCGCTTGCCGGTCTCGGTGATCGCCCATTTGCTCGGCGTGCCCGGCGAACAATTGAGCAGGGTCGCCGAGTTGGCGCGGGATTTTGTCGCCTGCCTATCGCCCTTGAGTGACGAAGCGCAACTGCGCAACGCCGATCTCGGCGCTTCGCAGTTGCGGCAGATGTTCAGCGATGTGCTTGCAGAAACAGCACTGCTGGCCGCAATCCGCGGCGGCGAATGGGCGGGCGCAGACGTGCTGAATGCCAACCTGATCGGCCTGTTGTCACAGACCTGCGAAGCCACCGCTGGCCTGATCGGCAATACGCTGGTGACGCTCGCTCGGCGGCCCGACCTGCTGGAGCAGGTGCAACGCACGCCGACACTGGCGATGGCGCTGGTGGAAGAGGTGGCACGTTACGACGCCCCGGTGCAAAACACCCGGCGATTTGTCGCGCAGCGCTGCACGATAGCCGGTCAAGTCCTGGAAGTGGGCGATACGATTCTGGTCCTTCTGGCGTCGGCCAACCGGGACGGAGATGCACACCCGGAGCCCGACCGCTTTCTGCTTGAACGCCCGCAGCGAAGAACCTTCAGCTTTGGTGTGGGCCGGCATCATTGCCCCGGCCAGCAACTCGCGCTGACCCTTGCTTCACAGGTGATTCTGGCGTTGTTGCAGCGCCAGCCGGTCTTGCCTGTGCCGTTCACCTATTGGCCGTCACTGAACGGGCGGATTCCCAGGTTTCACCACGCAGCGCCAGGCCTGCACGTTGTGAACGGGTAGTTTTCAACATCCAGCAAAACAGCCGTCAGTCAGCCTTGCGTATTTTGTGCTTGAGTAAATATAACTCTAGGGTTACTTTCTTTCAGGCCAAGCCAAGGAGGCTGCGGTGCAAAGCAGGTTATTGATCAAGGAACTGCAGGAGGCAGGTTGGGTGTTGGATCGGGTCACGGGCAGCCATCATATTTTTACCCATCGCTATAACCCGTACACGATCCCGGTGCCTCACCCCAAGAAGGACCTGCCGTTGGGCACCGTGAGAAGCATCAGGAAACGCGCCGGCTTGTTTGAGTTTTAAGGAGAGCATTCATGCAATACCCAATCTGTATCGAATGGGGCGATGACTTCACCGCCACCGGTATTCAGATCCCCGATATTCCGGGCGCCGTCACGGCCGGGGACAGTTTTGAAGAGGCGTACAACGCGGCCGTGGAAGTTGCCCACATCATGCTGCAGGAGATCGCCGCCGAGGGCGGGCCGATTCCGATGCCCACCTCGGTGGCCAATCATCACGCCCATGAAGACTATGCCGGCATGGGCTGGGGCATGTTGGAGCTGGATATCTCGCCCTATCTGGGCAAGACCGAGAAGGTCAATGTGACGTTGCCCGGTTATGTCATCCAGCGTATCGACCGCTATGTGCGTGAGCACAAGGTCAAAAGCCGCTCGTCATTCCTGGCGGATGCGGCCTTGGAGAAGTTGGTGCGCTCCTGAGGTTGGCCCTGTGGGAGCTGGCTTGCTTTACACGGCTACCGGGGCAGCCTCGCGGGGCACACTCAAGAACCGCAACAACGCCACCAGCGGGAACGCGCTGCCCACCAGCATCACCCCCAGCCAGCCGCCGTGTTCGTACACGCTGCTGGCAATCGCCGAGCCGAAGGCGCCGCCGATGAAGATGCTGGTCATGTACAGCGCGTTCAGGCGGCTGCGGCTGTTGGCGTCGAGGGCGTAGATCGCGCGTTGGCCGAGGACCATGTTCATCTGCACGCAGAAGTCCAGCACCACCCCGGTGACGGCCAGGCCGATCACGCTGTACAGCGGGTGGACAAAGGCCGGCAGGAAGCTCAACGCGGCAAACAGCATGGCCAGCAGCGAAGCGCGGTGGGTGTGGCCCGCATCCGCCAGGCGGCCGGCGATGGGCGCGGCGATGGCGCCCAGGGCACCGACCAGGGCAAACAGGGCGATTTCGCTTTGGCTCAGGCCGTGATTGCGCGCCAGTTCCAGCGGCGCGGCGGTCCAGAACAGGCTGAAGGTGGCGAACATGCCACCCTGGTAGAACGCCCGTTGGCGCAGTACCGGCTGCTTGCGCAGCAGGGTGCCGAGGGAGCGCAGCAGTTGGCCGTAGGTGGCGCTGTGGTCCGGCTGGCGTTTGGGGATGGTAATCAGCAGGACCACGCTGATAAATACCATCAGCCCAGCGGCGGCCATGAACATCGCGCGCCAGCCGAAGTGGTCGGCCACGACGCTGGACACCGGCCGCGCCAGCAGGATGCCGAGCAACAGGCCGCCCATGATGCTGCCGACTACCCGCCCACGGGACTCGGCGGGCGCCAGGTGCGCGGCCAGCGGGATGAGGATCTGCACCGATACCGAGCTGAAGCCGATCAGCAGCGACACCAGCAGGAACAGGTTCGGCTGCTGGATAAACGCCGCACCGAGCAGGCTGGCGATGGCGAGTACGGTGGTGCCGATCATCAGCTTGCGGTTTTCCAGCAAGTCGCCCAGGGGCACGAGGAAAAACAGGCCGAGGGCGTAGCCGATTTGCGTCAGCGATACGATCAGGCTGGCCATGGCCGGTGTGAGGCCAATGTCCGGGGCGATCAGCTCGATGATCGGCTGCGCGTAGTAGATGTTGGCAACGATGGCGCCGCAGCAGAACGCAAACAGCATCACCATCCCGCGGGTCATCGTGCTTGAAGCGTGTGGAGTGGCGTTCATGGTGGTCTCATAAAAGCGAAGGAAGATGGCGTGCGAGAGTAAAGACAAGGCCCTTTGGGCAGAAGGCTGCTGGCGGTGATAACACTCATGCCGCAAATTAATGACTGAATCGTTAACTTTTGCCGCGAACGGCGATGATACATTCAGACACAACTGCCGAAACAGGAAATCCCATGAAGATCACGCTGAACAAGATGCTCCTGGCTTCAACCCTCGCCGCCGCCATGGCCGTGGGCCTGGCCCACGCTGGCGAAGCGCCGCGCGTGGGCGTGCGCGGTGCCATCACCGCCATCGACGGCGACGCGATGCACGTCAAGGTCAACAGCGGTGAAGATGTCACCGTACTGTTGACCCCAGCTACTCAAGTGCGCGCCGTCACCTTGGCCAAGATCGACGAGATCCAGCCCGGCAGCTACATCGGCTCCGCCGCCATGCCCAACGCCGACGGCAGCCTGACCGCGCTGGAAGTGCACGTATTCCCACCGGCCATGGCCGGCACCGGCGACGGGCATCGGGCGTTCGACTTGAAGGAAGGCAGCAGCATGACCAACGGCACCGTGGGTGACCTGGTGGTGAGCAACGGGCGCACGCTGACGGTGAAGTACAAGGGCGGCGAGCAGAAGATCGTGGTGCCGGAGGATGTGCCGATCGTTAACCTGGAGCCGGGGGATCGCAGCTTGTTGAAGGCGGGGGTGAAGGTGGTGTTGTTTGCGGCGAAAGGGGCGGATGGGACGATTACGGCGCAGGCCATCTCTGCCGGCAAGGATGGCGTGACACCACCGATGTAAGGTCTGGCGCAGAACCCAATGTGGGAGCGGGCTTGCTCGCGAATGCGGTGTGTCAGTCAATAGATTCATTGGCTGATCCACCGCATTCGCG
>NZ_JANLGL010000058.1:0-31383 GCF_024655625.1 Pseudomonas sp. 18.1.10 | reverse complement strand
GCAGTGTGTCAGTCAGCACATGTATTGGCTGACCCACCGCCTTCGCGAGCAAGCCCGCTCCCACACAAGCCCTCTCCCACATTTGTATTTAGGGGGTGTCAGGTTGATTGGCGGGATGGGCCTGGATGAAGGCTGGATGTTGAGCCGCCAACGCTGCTACCCGGCCGATACGCGGATACGCCGCCAACGCCACCTTGAAGCGCTCCGCCGCATACAACTGCGGAATCAGAAACGCATCCGCCATGCCCGGCTGCTCCCCAAAACAAAAACCCTTGTCGCCAATCAACTGCTCCACCGCGCCCAGGCCCTGGCTGATCCAATGGCCGATCCACGCCAGCACCTGCGCCTCATCATGCCCCCACTGGCGCAACAGGTTCTGCGTGCTGGAGTTGTGCAGCGGATGAATATCGCAACCAATGATCGACGCCACCGCACGTTCATGGGCGCGGGTGGCCAGGTCCTTGGACAGCAGCGGCGCCTGTGGATAACGTTCGTCGAGGTACTCGATGATCGCCGGCGACTGGATCAACAGCTCGCCGTCGTCGGTGCGCAAGGCCGGCACGCGGCCCTGCGGGTTGATCGCCAGGTACTCGGGCTGGCGATTCGCACCACCGGCCGGCACCAGCAGGTTGACCGGCACCGCAGTGAAATCCACACCCTTGAGTGCCAGGGCGATGCGCACTCGGTATGACGAAGTGGAACGGTAGTAGGTATAGAGTTCCATTACCCAGCCCTCTTAACGCGCCGCGATCACGGTGCCGCGGCATTCGCCAAAACCGATGGAGGCAAAACCCTCGCGGCTGCAACGGGCGCGCAGGATGATTTCGTCACCGTCTTCGAGGAACTTGCGCACTTCGCCGGACGGCAACTCGATGGCTTTTTTGCCGCCTTCGGTCATTTCCAGCAGGCTACCGAATTGCCCTGCCTGCGGGCCGGACAGCGTGCCCGAACCAAACAGGTCACCGGCCTGCAACTGGCAGCCGTTGACGCTGTGATGCGCCACCAACTGCGCGACCGTCCAGTACATGTGCAGGCTGTTGCTCAGCGCCAGGCGATGGGCCGGCAGGTTTTGCTCGCGCATGGCGGCGGTGGTCAGCAACACTTCCAGTTCGATATCCAGCGCGCCAGCGGCCTGGTCACGTTTGTCCAGCAGGTACGGCAGCGGCTGTGGATCGCCTTCGGGACGCGCCGGTTGGGCCTTGCGGAACGGTTCCAGGGCTTCGGCGGTGACGACCCACGGCGAGATGGTGGTGATGAAGCTTTTCGACAGGAACGGCCCCAACGGCTGGTATTCCCAAGCCTGGATGTCCCGCGCCGACCAGTCGTTGAGCAGGCAGAAACCGGCGATATGCTCAGCCGCATCGCCAATCGCAATCGAGTCGCCCATGGCATTGCCCTGGCCGATCCAGATGCCCAGCTCCAGCTCGTAATCCAGGCGGGCGCACGGGCCGAACGTCGGTTCGGTCTGACCGGCAGGCAGGGTCTGGCCTTTGGGACGGCGCACGTCGACACCCGACGGGCGAATGGTCGAAGCACGCCCGTGATAACCAATCGGCACATACTTGTAGTTCGGCAGCAGCGGGTTGTCCGGACGGAACAATTTGCCGACGTTCTGCGCATGTTCGATGCCGACATAAAAGTCGGTGTAGTCGTTGATGCGCGCCGGCACATGCATCTGGCAATCGGCGGCGCGGTGCAGCACCTGGGCTTCCCGCGCTTGCAGCGGGCTGCCCTCGGCGAGCAGTTCCAGCAGGCGCTCGCGCAAGGCCACACGCGGGCCACGGCCCAGTTCGAAAAACGCGTTCAACTGGCCACCGGCAGTGGCTTCGACCGCGCGGCGCGCCTCGCCTGCGAACGCGTCGATGGCCGCGTGCAGGTCGAGGATCGCATCACCAATCGCCACACCACTACGTGGCGCCGAACCGTTGATGCTGAACACACCCAGCGGCAGGTTTTGCAGTGGGAAATCGGCGTGACCGTTGGCAGAAGATACCCAGCTGCGGGTAGAAGTGGACTGAGTCATGGTTATCTCCGGTTCGGGTTGAAGGTGACGGGCAACGAAGCCCAGCACGCGTCGTAAGCGGGTTGCAGTTGCGGGCAGTCCAGGGCGAATTGGCTCGGGCGCAGCACTTGGCTGGTCTCGAACATGAAAGCCATGGTGTTATCGATCTTGTGCGGCGCCAGCTCGACGTTGATCGCCTTGGTGCAGGTTTCACCATCCGGGCCGTGGGCGCTCATGCAGCTGTGCAGCGACGCGCCACCGGGCAGGAAGCCTTCGGCCTTGGCGTCATAGGCGCCCTGGATCAGGCCCATGTATTCGTTCATCAGGTTGCGGTGGAACCACGGCGGCCGGAAGGTGTTCTCGGCCACCATCCAGCGCGGCGGGAAGATCACGAAGTCGAGGTTGGCCAGGCCGTGCACGCTGGTGGGCGAGGTCAATACGGTGAAGATCGACGGGTCCGGGTGATCGAAACTGACCGTGCCGATGGTATTGAAGCGGCGCAGGTCGTATTTGTACGGCACGTTGTTGCCGTGCCAGGCCACCACGTTGAGCGGCGAATGGTCGAGCTCGCAGGCCCACAGTTCGCCGAGGAATTTCTGCACCAGGGTTGTAGGCTGTTTCAGGTCTTCGTAGTGCGCCACCGGCGTGAGGAAATCCCGCGGGTTGGCCAGGCCGTTGCTGCCGATGGGGCCGAGGTCCGGCAGGCGCAGCGGCGCGCCATGGTTTTCGGCGACATAGCCGCGCGCCTGGGCGTCCAGCAGTTCGACGCGGAATTTGAGGCCACGGGGCAGCACGACGATTTCCAGCGGCTCCACGTCCAGCACACCCAACTCGGTGGCGATGCGCAGGCGGCCTTGCTCGGGGACGATCAGCAGTTCGCCATCGGCATTGAAGAATACGCGCTCCATCGAGCGGTTGGCGCGGTAGTGGTGGATGCTGATGCCTGAAGGTTTTTCCGCACCGGAATTGGCAACCATGCCGACCAGCCCGTCGATGAAATCCGTCGGCTCAGCGGGAATATCCAACGGGTTCCAGCGCAAGCGGTTCGGCGTCACCGCCCCCAGCGGCCCACCAGCCAGTTGCCGTTCCAGCTTGATAAACGCCGGGTGATTGGCCGACGGCTGGATGCGGTACAGCCAGGTGCGCCGGGCTTCGCTGCGGACCATGGTGAAGGCGGTGCCGGAAAAGAGTTCGGTGTACAGCCCGTAGGGCGCTTTTTGCGGGGAGTTCTGGCCGACCGGCAATGCGCCGGGCAGGGCTTCGCTGGCGAATTCATTGCCGAAGCCCGACAGGTATTCGAGGTTCATGGATCATCCTCTGTGCTGAAGTTGTTTTTATCGTAATCCAGTTACGCATAACGTAATTTGAACACTATCGACCGTCAAGCTATAAAGACGCCCATTCATCTCTCGGATTCTCGCCCTTCCATGGAAAAGCCCCGCGACACCGGTAAACAGAAAGTCCGCTCGGCCGAAGTGGGCACCGATATCCTCAAGGCCCTCGCCGAACTGTCGCCGGCCACTTCGCTGTCGCGCCTGGCCGACCATGTGCAGATGCCCGCGAGCAAGGTGCATCGCTATTTGCAGGCGTTGATCGCCTCGGGGTTTGCCGAACAGAACACCGCCACCAACCATTACGGCCTCGGCCGCGAAGCGTTGCGCGTGGGCCTGGCCGCGCTGGGCAGCATGGACGTGTTGAAGGTCGGCGCCCTGCCCCTGGCCGAGCTGCGCGATGAATTGAATGAAACCTGCTTCCTGGCGGTCTGGGGCAACCAGGGCGCGACCGTGGTGCATATCGAGCCCGCCGTGCGTGCGATCACGGTGGTGACGCAACTGGGTTCGGTGTTGCCGCTGCTCAGTTCGTCCACGGGCTTGGTGTTCAGCGCTTTCCTGCCGTCGCGGGAGACGGTGGACTTGAGGGCGCGCGAGATCGAGGCCGGGATCGCCCACGCCCTGGCCGACGATCAGGCCTACGCCACCACGTGCGAACAGATCCGCAACCGCGGCCTGCACTTTGTGCATGGCTTGCTGATGCCGGGTGTGGATGCATTGTCGGCGCCGGTGTTCAACGCCGTCGGGCAAGTCGCGGCGGTGATGACCGTGGTCGGCCCCACCTCACTGTTCCACGCCGACGAAGACGGCCCGGCGGCGCAGCACTTGCTGGCGGCGACCCGGGCCGTGAGTTGGCGCATGGGTTATCAGCCCTGAATCACCAGTTGGCCAGGGTCAGCGCCACGCGGTTTTCCAGGGCCTTGATCTGCGCGCCACTGGCCAGGTAATTGTTGCTAATCATCGAGAACACCAAGCGGCGCCCGTGGGCGTCGGTGATGTAGCCGCCCAATGAGGAGACGCCGGCCATGGAGCCGGTCTTGGCGTGCAGGTTATTCGCCGCCGGGGTTTCGCGCAGGCGAAAGCGCAGGCTGCCGCCGGTCATGCGCTCGCGGTTGCCGGCAATCGGCAGCGCGGTGTACCAGGCGTCGAACCAGGGTTGTTTGCTTGCGGCCAGCAACAGGTCGGTGAGGGTTTGCGATGACACCAGGTTCATCCGCGACAGGCCGGAGCCGTCCACCTGACGCAACATCGTCGTATCCAGCCCCTGGCGCTGCATAAAGCCCGCCACCGCCGCCACGCCTGCCGATGCCGTCCCGGCATTCGAGGTCTTGCGGCCCATGGCCTTGAGCAAGGCTTCGGACATGTTGTTGTTCGACAGCTTGAGCAGCGGCGCAATCAGCGCCTGCAACGGCGCCGACTGATGCTCGGCCAGCACGTTTGCCGTGGCCGGGCTGGCGCCGCCCATCACGCGACGGCCAAGCACGGTGATGCCCTGCTGCGCCAGCGCCTGCTCGAACAGGTTGGCGACCAACTGCGTCGGCTCCCACACGCTCACCAGTTGCCTGCTCTGCTTGCCCGGCGCCACCGCGCCACTGAGTTGCAACAGATTGGTGCCGTGGCGTCGGTTGATCCCATAGGTATTACCCGGCCCGCTGACCGCGCGGTTGCTCAGTTGCAGGTAGTCGGTGGGCGGAAAGATCGTCACCGCCACCGGCTGGCCAGCCCGCACCGGCGCCTTGGCCGTGACCAGCACGGTGCCTGCATCAAAGTCGGCATTGGGTGACACGGTCAGCGCCGAAATCTGTGCGCCATAGTAGGTGCTTTCGTCATCGTGGGACCAATCGACGCCCAGTCGTTCAGCATCAAACCAAGTGTCATCGAACACCAGGTCGCCCTGCACCTGGCGGATGCCCTTGCTCGCCAGTTGTGCGGCCAGGGCCTGGTAGTCGGCGAATTGCAGGGTCGGGTCGCCCAGGCCACGCAGGTAGAGATTGCCGCTGAGGCGCTCGCCCTGCTGCACGCCGTTGCTCAACAGCTGGGTGGCAAAGCGGTACTGCGGGCCCAGCACATCCATCGCCGCCGCCGTGGTCAGCAACTTGAGGTTAGAGGCCGGCACCAGCCGCGTGCGCGGGTTGTGCTGATAGAGCGTGGTGCCACTGCGGGCATCGCGCACCGTCAGCGACACCGTGGCGCCGTGCAGCGCCGGGTCGGCCAAGAGTTGGTCGAGGGAGGACTGGGTGGCGGTCTGCGAAACGCTGGCGCAACCATTCAGTAAAAACAGGAGTGCGCTGGTATAGATCAACTTTGCCAATTGCATCGGTGCTGGGTTTCCGCGAAAAATCAATGCGGCAACGCTACCAGCTCGCTTCACTTGTGGCGAGGGAGCTTGCTCCCGCTGGGGCGCGAAGCGGCCCCAGCTCTTTGTTTAAAAGACTGGGACTGCTGCGCAGTCCAGCGGGAGCAAGCTCCCTCGCCACAGCTTGCTCCCTCGCCACAAGGGGTCAGGCTTAGAACTCCAACGTGCTGGACACCGAGAACTGCCGTGCATCGCCAATCGACACAAACAGGCGGCTGGCCGCCGAGGTGTAGTAGGTGCGGTCGAACAGGTTCTTCACGTTGAGCTGGAACTTGACCTTCTGTCCGTCGATCTTGGTGTTGTAGGTGGCAAACGCGTCCGCCACGGTGTAGCCCGGCAGGGTGAAGTCGTTGGCCGCGTCGCCTGCGCGCTCGCCGACGTAGCGGGCGCCAGTGCCCACGCGCAACTGGTCGCCGCCGAAAATGCTGCCGAAGTCGTAGGCCACCGACAGCGAACCGGTGTGCTTGGCGACGTTTTGCAGGCGGTTGCCTTCCAGGGTCGGGTCCTTGTCCTTGACGTCTTCGGCGTCGGTGTAGGCGTAGCTGCCGATCAGGCTCCACTGGTCGGTCAACTGGCCGCTGGCGTCCAGTTCCAGGCCACGGGAGCGCACTTGACCGGCGATGCTGTAGACGGTGTTCGCACCGGAACCGACGGAGACCAACACATTGCGCTTGTCGATATTGAACAGCGCCGCACTGGCGGTGATGCGCCCAGGAATATCGAGCTTGGCCCCCAGTTCCCAGGACTTGGATTCCTCGGGCGTCAGGTCGCCGG
The DNA here is from genome assembly GCF_024655625.1 of Pseudomonas sp. 18.1.10. Taxonomy (NCBI): domain Bacteria; kingdom Pseudomonadati; phylum Pseudomonadota; class Gammaproteobacteria; order Pseudomonadales; family Pseudomonadaceae; genus Pseudomonas; species Pseudomonas sp. 18.1.10. The sequence goes on along the minus strand of NZ_JANLGL010000058.1, from coordinate 24,920 downwards.
TCAACTTGCTGCCATCCGCCAACGCAGCGATGGTGGAGTTGGGCTTGAACGATTCGGTGTAGCTGCCGTAGAACGACAGCTCGTCGGTGTAGCGATACACCAGGCCCGCACGCGGCACCCAAGCCTGGCCATTGCCATTGGTATTGGCCTTGAACGGCACGCCCTTACCGGCGTATTGGTCGTACATCTGGTAGCGCGCACCGGCGACGAAGATCCACTGGTCGGTGAGGTGGATCGCGTCCTGGAAGAACAGCGAGTCGCTGCGCAGCAGGTCGGTCTGGGCGCTGTCGGCGGCGCTGACGGTGGTGCCGGCGACTTCGTTGCCGTAGACCGGGTTGTAGTAGTTGAACGAGCCACGCGAGTTCTGGCGGATCAGGTCGGCACGGTAGATCTTGCGGTACTCGTCATCCATGCCGAACACCAGGTCGTTCTGCAGGCCGAACACATTGACCTTGCCTTCGAGGCTGGCGGTGGTGAAGCGGTCGGTGGTGATCGCGCCCTTGGTGCCGTCCATCTTGCGGGTCAGGGTGCCGTCGGTGGCCACCGCGCTCACGCGCACTTGGCTGGCGTCGTAGGTCTCGCGGTTCCAGCTGTAGCCGAAGTGGGCTTTCCAATCGTCGTTCAGGTCGTGGTCGGCTTCGAAGCGGTACAGGTCGGAGCGGCCTTCCATATTGTTGAAGGGCTCGTCCAGACGGCGGGTGGACGGGATGTCCAGCGGGTGGTTGGACTTGTCGATGGCGGTGCCCCGGTCGAACGGCGAGAGAAACTCGCGGTGCTCGTAGGCAAACAGCAACTTGGTGTTGTCGCCGTACCAGGCCAAGGACGGCGCCACCAGCGTCTCGCGGTGGGTGCCGAAATTACGCCAGTAGTCTTCGTCTTCGTGGTCGACGATCAGCCGGTAAGCCAGGCCGCTGTCGCCAATTGGCCCGGTGGTGTCGAGGCTGCCGCCGCTGCCGTTCTTGCCGTCGCCAAAGGTCGAGCCGCGCACGGTCAGGGCGGTGGACTGCACCAGTTCGGGCTTTTTGCTGACGATATTGACCACGCCGCCCGGGTCCTGGATGCCGTACAGCAGCGACGACGGGCCCTTGAGCACTTCGACGCGCTCAGCGGTGGCGTTCAACGCACGGCCCTGCACCACCGGCATGCCGTCGCGCATGATCGAGCCGTTACGGTTGTCGCCAAAGCCGCGCAGCATCACCGCATCTTGAGTGCTGGCCAAGGTGTTGGCCTGGGTGATGCCGCTGATATTGCCGAGGGCGTCATCCAGGTTGCGCGGGGTCTGGTCGCGCAGCACTTGGGCGGGGACGACGTTGACGGTTTGCGGGGTTTCCAGCAGCAGGGCCTTGGAGCGCATCACCGAGCTGGTGGGCGGCGGCTGGTAGCTGGTGCTGTCCTGTGCCTGCTGGCCGACACCGCTGATGGTGGTGGCGCCGAGGTTGACCGCGCCTTCGGTCGGCAGCGGTTCAAGCGCCAGGGTGCGCGCGTCGATCTGGCGGAAGGTAAAGCCAGTGTTGCTCAGCAGGCGTTGCAGGGCCTGGGTCGCGCTCATCTGCCCACTGACGGCCGGGGCCTTGAGGCCGTAGGGCGCTTCGTCGGTGTAGATCACGCTGATCCCGGTGACCCGGCTGAAATCGCTCAAGGCCTGGGGCAGCGGCTTGGCTGCCAGGGCAAAGTTGAACTGGGTACTTTGTTGCTCTTGCGCCTGCGCCACGGCCAGAGGCAGCAATGCCAGGCCCGAGACCGCCAATACCGAGGCTCCCAGCCACTGTTTAACCCAACCGCCCGCCGTCAACTTCATGCTGTGAGAACCCGTGTAGAAAACGCTGTTAATGCGAATTGATCGCAGTTTCAAGCACTACACGGATGGGCCGCGGGTTTACCTCACATGGAATTCAAAATATTTCCGAAAGAGCATGACGCGGAGCGTCGGGGGATGCGTTCCCACGCGGAGCGTGGGGACGATCTTATTGCGCCTGAATGCGAAAGCCCATGCGTGGGAAGTGCACATGCACGGTGCCGGCGCGTTCGTCGGTGCGGCGCAGGATCAGCTCTTCGCGCCCGGCAAACAGCAGTTCGCCGGCGACGGGGTCGGTGCCGTAGTCGGTGGCGCTGATACTCACCTGCTGGCCCGGCGTGAAGCCATTCAAGTCCGCGAACACTTCATCCGGCAGATTGGCCGGCGTGGCGTTGCGCGAAATTTCCAGCGCTTGTGCAGCGCTCATCTGGGTGGAGGTGCCGTGGCCGAAACTCAGCACGCGGTCCAGCCAGGCGGCCACGGCCGGATAGGCGTCCACCAGCGGCGCAGTCACCGAGGAGCCTTTGAGGAACCACAACGGGTGAGCCAGGGAAAAGTCGGCAATCGACGGTTCGCCAAACAGGAAATCCCCCGCTTGGTGCTGCAATTGCTGATTGATGCGGCTGACAATCGCCGGCCATTGGTGCAGGGCCTGGTCCAATTGCACACGTGTTGCCGTGCCACCGCTGAACAGTTTGCCGCGGTCGGCCACCAGCACCTGGAGCATTTCCGGCGGCACCTTGGCGAACTTGACGGCCAGGGATTCCGGCTGGAACACCAGCGCCACCGCATGGGAAAACACCACCGAATCCGCCCAGGCGGCGAACCCTTGGGTGACCAGTTCCAGGCCTTGGGGAAACAGCGCGGGGGCGGATTTTTCCTGCTCCAGGCGGCGGGCGATCAAGGCCGTGTCGCAATAGATATCCGCGCCGACTTGCAGCACCGGGGTCTTGCGATAGCCGCCGGTGAGGGCACTCAGGTCCGGCTTGGGCATCACCGGCGGGATCAGCACCGAATGCCAGGACAGGCCCTTGAAGCCCAGCAACAGGCGGGCTTTTTCGGCGAAGGGGGATTGCGGGTAGTGGTGAAGGATCAACTCAGACATGCCGGACTCCGCTCTAGAAGTGAGCCGCTAGCTTAGCCTGCAAAAACCCGCTTGGGGACGATGGGAACCCATCAGTCAAATCAATGAGCCACTGGCCGCCAGGCATTCCTTGGCGCTTTTCTTCAACTTCTTAATCAGCCGCTCCTGGCGCAACGCCTCGCCTTTGCTTGCACATTGCTCGGTGTACACCAGGGCCACGGCCGGGCTGGACAGGAAGAACCGCGCGCCCTTGCCGCTCTGGTGGGAGGCAAAACGGCGCACCGGGTCATTGCTGATGCCGCAGTACAGCGCGCCATTGGCGGCGCGTACCAGGTAGACGAACCAGGGTTTGGGTTCAGAAGGATCAGTCACGGGTCGATTCGGCTAACACACAGGAGCGCCAAGCTTATCAACGACTGGCCTGGAATGCCTTCAAACCGCGCAGCGCCTGGGTGCGCACGGCGTTTTTGACGATGGGCGTCCAGCCCAGCAACAGGCCTTTGGTGCCCAGGGCCTGACGTGACCAGCGCCACAGGTCGAAGCTGTCGTGGTGCTCGCAGATCTTGCCGTCGCGAAATACGAAGCGCGCCTGGATGTCGTTGACCACCGTGTTGCCGGTGGCGCTGAACAGATAGGTCGCGACCCAATGTGCACTGCCGCCGCGCTCATCGCTGCGCACGCTGTCGAAGGTCAGGGAGAAATCCTTGGCGCGGGTGGTGAGCATGCGCCACATATCGCCGGCATCGCGCCCGCGCAGTTCGCCAAAGGCCGGGTCGCTGAACACCACGTCGTCGGTGTAGCAAGCAGCCATGGCCTCGGCGTCCAGGCGCTGGAAGGCCTGGTAGAAACGGTTGATCTGGGCGTCGTGGGCATCACTCATGGGCAGGCTCCGTGATTCAGTGTAATCAGGGCTGCACGATAAGCTGCGCATGGGTGGAAAGCCATGCCCATTTGCCGTGTCAATAAGGGGGGTGGGGTTAGAGGTAAACGACGTCCAGGGTGGCGCTGCCGTCCAGGGGAATATCTTCACCCAGCGGCGGCAGGAATTGCAGCCTGACAATCATGGTCTCGACCCGCACATCCATCGACATTGCCTTGAGTGGCAACGGCGCCGAATCGCTACCTGCGCGCTCGCTCACGCTGCGCATGCCCTCTACCTGCCACACCAAGTCGGGGTGAGTGGCGTCCGACCAACTCGCGCCATCGTCCGATTCAATCATCGGTCGATCCACGCCATCGGCCTGCCCATTCAGGGTTTTCAGCAGGTACCAACCCACTTTTTTGTCGCCATCGACCAGGCCCAGGCCAAAATTTTCCCGCTTACCGATGAACTCCTCGCCAGAACTACCGGCGCGATTGTCGCGACTTTTGATCGCGATCAGTGTTGGCGCGGCGCACTCGACACTCAACCGCAACGTCGCCACCGGCAGTGCGGTGGGCACATTTCCCGGGTTCAAGTCCTTGCGCGAGATCTTGCCGTGGTCCACCACCCCGCCGCCGGACAAGGCCGGCGTACACGCCGCTGGCGTAATACGGCCGTTGACGTTCAACTCCACATTGGACGCCGCCAATACCTGGCCGACACCGCCCAGCGCGATGACGGCGGCCATCACGTTAATCAACTTATTCATATATAAAGTGCTCGTTCGAGTGCGTTTTAGTTGACGAGTAGCGGACACACGACTGCACCAGGCTCGCCAACAATTACGACTCTGTAGTTAGACTAGGGATTTATGCCAAGGCGCAATTGCCACCAAAGCACTCACGGACTTTATCGCGCAACGCCACAGCGCCCAATACAAGTTTTACGAATAGGCATGCCGCACTAATAACCGCCCCAGCTACAGCAACTTCAACGCACACAGAAGCAATTAACGTGACACTTGATTCAAGGAACCATTCCCGCATCCCGTGCATAGGCAAACAGATCCACATCCGTGGAAATGCACAACCGATGCATCGCCGTACTCTTCTGCTTGCTGATCGTCGAAATACTGCGATTGACCCGCGCGGCAATCTGGCTGACGGTCATCCCGCTGGCCAACATGCGCACCACTTCCTGCTCTTTGCCCGACAATGTCGGCGCCTTGGTCGGTTGCGCCAGGCAGGCCTGATCCAGCTGCAAGCGCAGGCATTCACTGACGAACTGGCGCCCCTGCACCACGGTCATCAGCGCCTGCGGCAACTCTCTGGCGGATGCGCTCTTGGCAATAACGCCTCGCGCGCCGTGGCCAAACGCGGCGCGCAAGGTGGCAATATTGGCGAACATGGTCACCAAGATCACGGGGACATCGGGGTATTTTCGATGCAATAAACCCAATAACCCGTAACCGTCGGCCTGCTGATTACCGGGCATGGCGAAATCGGTCACGATCACGTCGCACGGAATACGTTCAATCAACTCCAGAAGTTGGTCCGGGCCATCGGCTTCGGCCACGACCTTGCACTTTCCACTCGCCTCGATCACCACTTTTTGACCTACGCGAACTATGGGGTGATCGTCAGCAATAATGATGCGAATCATCGGGTATTCCATGATGGCAGTTTGAGACCAGCAAAATACCGCGATCGTGTTTTTGCAACAACAGGAAATAAGTCCTCCACGCAGCGCTACGCCCCGGTTTTAAGCGCCATGCATAAACCCTACACAATTAAGAGAACATACTTACGGAAATGTACTACATGACAGAGGTATAAATTCCTTCAAAGTTGTGCCAAGTAATCCAGATAGCGCTCAATGCTCTGCCGGTAGCCATCCAGGCCGGACTGGTTCAGCCGCACCCCGCAGGCCTGCACTGCATGGATCAACGCGACCGCGTCGCCCTCCAGGCCGGTGTCCCCCACAAACGCCACGCTGCCCGCCAGACGATGCAGGCACTGCGCAGCTTGTCTGGCATCCAGCGTGGCTTGCGCGGCGGCCAGCACAGCCAGGTCGGCATGCGCCTCCTGGATCAGGCTGAACAGCATCGGTTCCACCACATCCCAAGTACCAAAAGCCTCGATCAGGCTGGCGCGGCTGGGCATCGTGCCGCGCCGCACAGCCGGGCTATCCATGCGCTTGCCGACAGTGCCCACTGACTGCGCAGGCGCCAGCCAATAGCGCAAAACCTCACGCAATTGGGCGAATCCAATAGGCTTGGTCAACCAGCCATCCATTCCGCACGCCATACACCGGCGGATATCTTCCGGCCCCAGGCTGGCGGTCAAGGCCAGTACCGTCACGGATGGGCGGCCTTGCGCTTTCTCGCGCCGACGCAGCTCGCGGGTCATCGCGTAACCGTCCATGACCGGCATCCGGCAATCGCTGATGACCAGGTCGAAACACTCGACATTCAGCACCTCCAACGCCATTTGCCCGTCGCTGCAACAGTGGTGGGCCACGCCGAGTTTTGTCAGCAATGAGCCCATCAGCAGGCGGTAGGTACCGTGGTCATCCACCACCAATACCCTGGCATGGGGCCAGCATCGTTCAGGTAAGTGGTGCGCCATGGTGCCCTCATGCAGAGAGCGATCAGCTCAACCGGCCGGCCCATGCACCGGCCGCACCCGAACTTTTCGCAGCAGGATGATTTCCACAATCCAAATGAATGAATCGCGGCCATCAAAGAGCGCGAAAAAATATCCGAACGAATTAATCAGAGCGATACAACAACTACGACAAAGCCCCCTCGCCGCGGATTAAACGACGCTATTTCACTCCACAAGCCCTTTTTGTCATTGCCACCCTGTCATTCGTAATAGTTGCATTTGCGCCGCTTCGTCCCGGCGGTAGATTCCCTCCCGCTTTCCCTGAAGCAGCGCGTGCCCACACAACCATAAAACCCTGGGCAACTTCCCCGCGCTTATCTGTCCCGACGCCCTTGCATAGGAATACCGGTTGATATGAAAACCTTTCTTCTCGCCACCTTGGTCGGTGCCCTGCTGATCGGCCATGGCACCCCTGCACTCGCCACCAGCGGTGTGGACCTGTCAGTTAAAGGATCGATTACCCCGAACGCCTGCACCCCAAGCGTGAGCAATGATGGGCTGGTGGATTACGGCAAGATCTCGGTACACGACCTCAACCCGACAGGGGTCACCAAGCTACCTGAAAGCACCTTCAAACTGGCGGTCAATTGCGAGGGCGCCAGCTTGTTCGCGCTGGCCAGCCAAGACAATCGATCGTCCATTCCGGGCCAGAGTGCCTCATTCATACTCGGGCGGATCAGTGCAAAAAACTGGATCGGCACGTACTTCCTGAGCATGAAAAACATCCTGCCGGATAACCCTAGCGCCTATTCAATCTACTCCTTCGATAACGGATCGACCTGGCTCTTCAATCCTGATGCAGGCGTTCCAGCAAACACACTGATCGCTTTCGGCAACCAATCCTCCGGTGTGCGGGCCCCCATTCCTCTCAAGGACGTGTCTCTGGACCTGCTGGTCCAAGCCTTCATTTTTCCAAAAGATCTAATACCGACCGGTGAAACCATCGCTCTGGACGGTTCTGCCACCTTCGAGTTGCGCTACCTGTAATCCTTCCTGACTCTCACAAGGACCTGTGCCCATGGATAAACCCACCCTCGCCCTGCTACTGGCAGCCTGTGCGCCCAGCGTATTTGCCGCCAGTGACACTCACTTGAACGTCTCCGGCAGCATCACCCCCAGCTCCTGCACACCCAGCCTGACCAATGGTGGCGTGATCGACCACGGCAAGATGACGGCCAGGGACCTGCAACCGAGCACACCGACACGGCTCAACCCGGCCGAGATGCGCCTTGAAGTGCAGTGCGAGGGTGACACCTTTTTCACCTTGACCACCGTGGACAACCGGGCAGGCACCTCTGCCATCAACCCGGCGCACCACGGCCTGGGCAAGACCCATGAGGACGAGAAACTGGGCAGCGTGGCGTTTTCGCTGTTCGACCCGGTGGCCGATGACAATCCCGTCAAGGTCATCACCTCACGCAATGGCGGGGCCAACTGGTCCACGTCGATCTACCTGGGGCATGAGGCACTGACTTCATTCGCCGCACTCGACGGCCCCAACACGCCCATCGCCCTGAAAACCCTGAGCGCCCGCTTGCGTGCGTTCACCATCATCGTGCCCGCCACCGACCTGACCCTGCTCGATGAGGTGCCTATCGATGGTCAGGCCACGCTGCAATTGAAGTACTGGTAAGCCGTCGTTTTTTTCATTTTTCACCCTGCTAGGAGCAACACCATGAGTAAGTCCCTGAACGCCCTGTTCACCACCCTTCTGCTCACCACTGCCGGCAATGCGCTGGCAGCCTCCAGTGTCGATCTGACCGTGAAAGGCTTGATCACACCGAGTGCCTGCGAACCGACCCTGCCCAACGGCGGCAACGTCGATATCGGCAAGATTTCTGCCAAGGACCTCAAGGCCGACGACCACACCAACCTGGGCGAACACACCCTGCAACTGACGGTCACCTGCGATGCCGCGACGCTGATGGCAATCGAGCCCCATGACAATCGTGCCGGCTCGAGTTCCGACGAAGTCCCGTCACGCTTTGGCCTGGGCTTGATAAACGGCAGCGAAAAGCTGGGTTTCCTTGAGGTCTGGCTCTCCGCGCCCTCCGCAGACGGCAATGCGGGGCGCTTGATCGGCTCGGTGGACGGCGGCTCGACCTGGACCCAGGAAGTCAACTTCGCCACGGGCGGCATTCTCTCGGTGGCGGATAACACCACCCTGGCGCCGATGCCGGTGCAGATCTTCACCGCCAACATGACCGCCTCGCCCAGCATCGCCCCCGCCAGCGGCTTGACCCTGACCGAAGAAGTCCCCATCGACGGCTCCGTCACCCTGACCGTCAAATACCTGTAACGGCAAGCGGGCGCAACGCACGGCCTTGCGCCCTTCGCCGCTCTCACGGATGTCTCCTCAACCACGGTTCCAACCACAGACCATGAACACGTTCTCCCGCCGTTTGATGATGCTCGGTCTTTGCCTGACCGCCACCCCCGCCCTGTGCGCCTCGACGGTCGAAGTGTCACTGACCGGCATCATCACCCCCAGCGCTTGCACGCCGACCTTGAATCCCGACGGCATCGTCGATTACGGGCGCGTCCCGGCGCGTTCCCTCAACCTCTACGAGTTCACCCAGTTGCCCACCCAGAACCGGGAGCTGACCGTGAGCTGCAACGAGCCGGTGCTGTTTGTGCTGGTGGGCGTGGATAACCGCGCCGCGTCGTCCGTGGGGCCAGGGTTTTATTACGGCTTGGGCAACAACATCCATGCGCCGACGGAACGCCTGGGCTCGGTGGCCCTGGCCATTCGCGAGGCCACCGGTGACAACCAGCGCGTGCTGGTGCTGGCCTCCAGCAACCAGGGCCTGACGTGGTTCCCCGAGTCCAACGCCTACCCGGACACCTACATGGGCTTTGCCCCTCCCGGCACCCTGGTGCCAGCGCCCCATCGCATGGTCAGCGCCACCTTGCAAATCAACACGTCCATCAACGCCGCCGCCTACCTGACTCTCGACCAAGAGGTCCCATTGGACGGCTCCATCGTGCTAGACCTGAGGTACTTGTAGTCATGTTTCCTCTCCCTCGAATCGCCTTGTTCAGACGGATGTTCAACTTCGTACGCTATGTGGGCCTGTACCTCGGTGCACTCGCCCTGACGCTGTGGGGCCCCACCCTGGTTCTGGCCGACGGCATGGTGCCGGACACTTCGGTGGTGATCGTCAACGAAGCCGACGGTGAAGCCTCGGTTTCGGTGACCAACACCGACTCGAAGCTGGCCCTGTTGCACGTGACCCTCGAAGACATCCCGGAAGACCCGGCACCGTTGCTGTTCGTCACGCCGCCGTTGACCCGGGTAGAGCCCTCCAAGAGCCAACTGATCCGCTTTATCCTGCAATCGCCCACGCCGTTGACCACCCAACGCCTCAAGCGGGTGATTTTCGAGGGCATGCCCCAAGGCCGCGCGGCGGGCCAGGCCGGGCATGCGCGGGTTGGCGTGACGGTGCGCCAGAACCTGCCGGTGATCCTGCACCCCAAGGGCCTGGCCCCCAATCGCACGCCCTGGACCGGCCTGACCTGGAGCCTGAAAAACCAGCAATTGAGCGTGCATAACCCAACGCCCTATGTGGTGCGCCTGGCCCAGGAACTGAAGCTGCTGCCGGGCAACGGCTCGGCCTTGTTGCCACGTACCTACGTGCTGCCGGGGGAGACCCTCAGCGTCGCCGCCAGCCTGGCCCAGGCCAGCACCGTGCAGTTGCAGCCGGCCACCGTGTACGGCTTTGCCGTGGACCCTTACCAAGCACCGATCACCCTTTGATCGCAGCGCTGGAGGGAAGGATTCCGGCGCCCTGATAACGAAGTGGCCTCCCATTGAAGGCCACCAGGAGCCTGCCGCACCGACGGATCGGCGCGGGCCTGCCTCCACTCTTCGAGTATGACTTGTGAGCACAGTAATGACTGATCGCGACGGCGCAGCCGTGCCTGACGTTCTACCGCCAAACCTGCGCCGGGTATTGGCCGGCCTGGCGTTGACCCTCGGCGCCACACTGCCGGCGGGTGAACCGCTGGCGGACGAAAAGGCCGGCTCGTTCGACCCGCAAACCTTGTCCCAGCGCGGCATCGACCCGCAGTTGGCCAACCTGCTGCTGGAAGCGCCACGCTTCGCCGCTGGCCGCCACGCCCTGAACCTGAACGTGAACGGCCAGCGGCGTGGGCGTATCGATGTGCTGTTCGACGAACAGGGCGCATTGTGTTTCAACCAGGCCCTGCTGGACGCCGGCCAACTACGCCTACCGTCGGAGGCTGCCGACTGCCATGCCTTCCTCGACGCCTACCCGCAGACCGTGATCGAGCAAGATCCGGCCAGCCTCAGCCTGGCGCTGATCGTACCCACCGACGCCCTGCGCCCGGCCGTGCAGGACGTGTCCGGCTACCAGACCGGCGGCTTCGCCGGCCTGCTCAACTACGACCTCACCGGCCTGTACAACGAGTACGGCGACGACACCAGCCGCTTCGGCTCGGCCAACACCGAGGTCGGTTTCAACGCCGGCGACTGGATCGTGCGCAGCCGCCAGGTGCGCACCTGGCAAGACAAGAGGTCGCGCACCACCCACCTTGACGCCTACGCCCAGCGCACCTTCGCCGAACAGCAGGCCGTGTTCCAGGCCGGGCAGATCAACCTGTACAACCCGGTGCTGGCCGGCGCCCAGATCACCGGCGCCCAGGTGCTCACCGAAACCGCGCTGCAAGACCAGAACCAGGGCGCGACCATCACCGGTATCGCCAACGGCCCGGCCCAAGTGGAAGTGCGCCAGAACGGCACGCTGATTCATTCCACCGTGGTGCCCGCCGGACCATTTGCCCTCACCGATGTGCGGCGCTTGAACAGCCGTTCCGACGTGGAAGTCACGGTCAAGGAAACCAGTGGCGAAGAACGCCGCTTCACCGTTCCCGCCGCCATGCTGGGCCTGGGCCTGCCGGCGCCGGGTTACTCGGTAGCCGCCGGGCGCGTGCGCAAGGTCGGCGACGGTGCCGGCGCCGAACCCTGGGTGGTCAGCGGCGGCTGGAGCGGCGCGCTGCACCCGCAGGTCAGCGTTGGCGGCGGTGTGCTGGCGGCCGACGACTATCGTGCTGCCGGGATCAGCCTGGGCTGGCTACCCTGGCAGGACAGCCAGTTGCAGTTCTCCAGCCAGTTGGCCCAGGCCACGCGCCAGGGCAATGAGCGTGGGGTGCAGACCGACCTGTCGTGGTCGCAGCGCCTGGGCGAACGCTGGGCCATCACCACCGCAGGCTCCTGGCGCTCGTTCGGTTACCGCGACCTGGAAGACTCCACCTACCGCACCGACACCCGCGAGCAACAACGCGCGCGCTATCGCGACCAGCAGAGTGCCACGGTGTCCTGGGCGCACCCGATGCTGGGGGCCTTCAGTGCCGGGGTCTCGCGTTCGTCCTCCTATACCGGCGACAGCAGCAGCCGCGCACTGGCGTCGTGGGGCACCAACGTTGGCCGGGTGTCAGTCTCCGCCAGCGCCGAATGGCAGGTCGGCGGCCGGCAGCAGAGCGATGACAGCATTTACCTGAACATCAGCGTGCCCATCGGCGACAGTCGCCAGGTTCGCGCCTGGGCGCGCAACACCGGCGGCGAACATCGCCTCGGCGCCGGGTTCAACGAGCAGGTCAATGACCAATTCGCCTACCGCGTCGGCGTTGAACGCGACAGCCGCGACCGCGAGGTGGAGTCGTCCGTAGGCGTATCGGCGCTGCCCTATTACAGCCAGTTGGACTTCAACTACACACGCAACGACGCCGAGCGCTCCAGCTACCAGGGCGGCGCACGCGGCGGCGTGGTACTGCACGGCGACGGCTTGACCTTCTCGCCGTACCCGGTGCGCGAAACCTTCGCGGTCATGTCGGTGGGCGACATGGCCGGGATCAAGGTCAGCACGCCAAGCGGCCCGGTGTGGACCGATTGGCAAGGCCAGGCCGTGGTGCCGCAACTCAGTGCCTATGGCCGCAGCCCGGTGGAGGTACAGACCCGCTCGCTGCCGCGCAACGCCGATATCAGTAATGGCTTGGCGGTGCTGTCGGCCGGGCGAGGCGCGGTGGACAAAGTCGAATTCGGCGTGGCCCTGACTCGACGCGCCTTGCTGCACGTGACCACGCCCGACGGCCAGCCGCTGCCCCGTGGTGCCACGGTCAGTACCGCAGACGGCGAGTTCGTGACCCTGGTCCAGGAAGGCAGCCAAGTGTTCCTGCCGGACGTGCTCGACCGACGCGCGCTGTGGATCAGCGCCCCCGGCCAACCCCGTTGCCGCCTCAGCTTCGAACTGCCGGAACACGGCGACCCCGAGGTGTATTACGAAACCGCACCGGCGCGGTGCCAAGCATGAGGACGATCACCATGGGCCTCAAACCCGTCTTGCTTTCCCTGAGTCTGCTGCTGGGCGCCAATGCCTGGGGCGCCGATGAATGCCAACTGAACCTGAGCGAACCCACGCTGGATTTCGGCCTGATGAACCGCGCCGTCGCGTTGGCGCCTGCCGCCGAGCGGTTGCTGGGGGAGCGGCGTGTGCGCCTGAACCTCAACTGCCCGAACGCCACGGACATGAGCCTGGTCTATCGCGGCCTGGCGGCGGGTGCCGAGCGCTTCCGGTTTACCGAACGCGGCAGCTACAGCCTGCGGGTCAGCGATGCGGTACTCGACGGCCAGTCGGTAGAAGTGGGCTTGCTCGCCGCCAGCGGGCAACCGCCCGTCAGCCTGGGCACGACGCTGCACTGGCGACCGGAGCACGGCATCGTGCCGTTGCGCGGTGGCGTCACGGTGAGTGGGCGCAATTTGTCGCTGCTGATCGAGGCAAGCGCCTGGGCCGACGAAACGGCCTCACGCGTCAGCGATGCGGTGACCTGGGACACCAGCGGCGTGTTCGACGCGATCCACGCCGGGCGCTCGCGGGCGTTGCGCCTGCAAGCGCGCTTCGCCCCGGCGGCCTGCACACCCAGCCTGTCCAACGGCGGCACGGTGGAGTTCCACAAGTTATCGGTGATGGACTTGAACATCGACCAGGAAACGCCGCTGCGCACGCAACCCGTCGTGGTTAGCGTGACCTGCGACGCCCCCACCCGCTTCAGCCTGCGGTTGCAGGACAACCGCCAGGGTTCGGCCACCGGCCCCGCCGACGAAACCACCTACGGCCTGGGGCTCGACGCCAAACAGCAGAAAATCGGGCGCTACCGGCTGCTGTTCGACCCCGCACGTACCAGCGCCGACAGTGCCTCCCCGGTGTATCGCACCGACTCCCCGACCGGCGCCCTGCCCTGGAGCAGCGCCAGCGCCAGCCCCATGGCCATTGGCGCTGGCCGCCACCTGGGCTTCAGCGCCAGCGCCGGCAGTACCAGCGGCCCGGATGCGATCCAGACACTCAACGCCACGGCCGGCCTCGAAGCCGTTCTTGCGCCGCTAGGCACGCTGGACCTGGGCAGCGAAGTACGTCTCGACGGCGCCGCCACCCTTGAACTCAACTACCTCTAGGAACACGCCCATGAAGTGTTTTCTGATTGCCTTATCGGCACTTTCGCTACTGGTAGGCGGGCCGTCAGCCCGAGCCAACTCCAGCGTGAACCTGAGCGCCACCGGCAAGATAACCCCCAGTGCGTGTGAACCGCGCCTGTCCAATGGTGGTGAGTATGACCTGGGCAAGATCCCCGCCAAGGACCTGAACCTCGATCAGCCAACCGCTCTGCCTGTCCAAACCCTGCAACTGGAGCTCACCTGCGAAGCGCTGACGCTGGTGGCCCTGAAGCCCAGGGACAACCGAAGCGGCTCCAGTTCTGATAGCCAATACACGTTCCGCTTCGGCCTGGGGCGGGTCAATGGCAACGAAAAAGTCGGCAGCATGGTATTGGACCTCCAATCAATCCTCGCCGACGGCAACCCGATGTACGCCATCGGTTCAGAAGGACCGACCGGCTGGGCCCCGACAGACATTATTTCACCCACCTTCATCACGTCATTCACCTCCAGCCGAAGCATCCCCAATCTCGCGCCAATGCCCATCCAACGGCTGACCGCAGACCTGCGCATCGCACCAAGGATCGCGCCGGCAAATACCCTGACCCTGACCAAGGAAGTTCCTATCGATGGCTCGGTCACCCTTGAAATCAACTACCTCTAGGTGCACTTCCATGAAGAATATTCTGATTTTTTTGGGGCTGTTGTCCGGCACTGCCCACGCCGCCTCCACTGCCGAATTGACCGTAAAGGGCCTGATTACGCCGATGGCCTGCACGCCACAGTTATCCAGCGGCGGGTTGGTGGACTTCGGCAAGATCTCGCGCAACGACCTCAACCTCACCAATGGCACGCGCCTGCCGCACAAGTACCTGACGCTTACCGTCAACTGCAACGCCGCCGGCCGCTTTGCCCTGCGCATGCGCGACAACCGCGACGGCACCGCACACGTCAACAGCGAGATTTTCTATGGCTTGGGGCTGGATACCGCCGGCAACAAGATCGGCGTGTATTCGCTGAGTTTCGACCCCAAGCAGACCGTGGTCGATGACCTTGCAGTGGTGTACGGCACCGAGTCCACCACCGGCGGCCTGGCCTGGCGTACCTCCAACCTCAACCCCATCGATGTCGGCTCGCGCAGCCTGCTGGGGTTTACCGATGTGGCGGGCAGCATGGCCGGGCCCTCCGCAATCCAGACCCTTACCAGCACCTTGAAGCTGGAAGCCACGATCAACGCCCGGCAGAACCTGGACCTGAGTGTGGAAACACCGATGGACGGTTCGGCGACGCTGGAAGTTGTGTACCTGTAATCCCTGAAACCCTTCACTTTCCCTGGTTAGGAGCAACACCATGAGCATCACCCGTAAACTGCTGGCCTCGGCCTTCATCCTGGCTGGCGCCGGCCATGCGATCGCTGCGTCCAGCATCGACCTGAACATCAAGGGCTCGATCACGCCGAGTGCGTGTACACCGAGCATGTCCAGTGGCGGCACCGTTGATTACGGCAAGCTGTCCGCCAAGGACCTCAATGCCGACAGGTTGACCCGCCTGCCTGCGGAGTACCTGCAACTGCGGGTCGACTGCGATTCTGCCATCCTCTTCGCATTGCAAGGTCACGACAACCGCGCAGGCTCGGTACCCGATGGTCATGAAGATAACTTCGGCCTGGGCCTGATCAATGGTGATGAAAAGCTCGGCTCCTTTGCCGTGAACTTGACGTCAGCCGTGGCCGACGATGTTCCATCCAGATTTATTATGTCCTATGACGGCGGAGAGACCTGGGAACCATGGCCGGGCGGGGCTCTATGGGACGGTGGCACGACCGCCGTCGCCGACAACTCATCCTTCACACCGCTGCCGACGAAAGTGCTGACAGGCGAGATGGAAATAAAAACGCTCATCGCCCCCACCAACAGCCTGACCTTGACCGAAGAAGTGCCTATCGACGGCTCCGTGGCGGTGACGGTCAAGTACCTGTGATACCGCGTCAGACCCGCTCGCTGTTGACCGCGACGTAAGCGGCGCGACCGGCACCGAGCCCGGCGATGATCGCGCCCAGGCCGATCACGCCGAACACCCAGCCGGTGGCGCCCCAGCCACCGGTCCAGTCATGCAGCACGCCCACGGCCAACGGGCCCATGGACGCCAAGGTGTAGCCGATGCCTTGGGCCATGCCGGACAGGTTGGCCGCCACGTGGGAATCGCGGGAGCGCAGAACGATCAGGGTCAGTGCCAGGCTGAACGTACCGCCCTGCCCCAGCCCCAGCAGAATCGCCCAGCCCCACAACCCGTCGAGCGGCGCCAACAGGCAACCGAACAGGCCGCCGAGGGTCAGCAGCATCACCACCACGATGGCCAGGCGCTGGTCCTTGCCACGGGTGGCCAGCCACGGCGCCGTGAGCGCGCTGAGCAACTGCACGATGATCGAGCCGGACAGCGCCAGCCCGGCTTCGGTGGCACTCAGGCCTCGGTCGATCAGGATTGAGGGCAGCCAGCCAAACACGATATAGGCCAGGGATGATTGCAGGCCCATGTACAGGGTCACTTGCCAGGCCAGCGGATCGCGCAGCAAGCCTTTGACCCGATAGGCGACCTGATGCGCCCCGTGTTTCTGGCCGACTTGCGGCAGCCAGAACAGCGCCGCCGCCAAGGCAGGAACGATCCAGAAGCCCAAGCCGATGGGCCAACTGTCTCCAAAATAGTGACTCAGCGGCACCGTGGCCCCCGCCGCCAACGCCGCCCCCAGGCACAGCGCCATGGTGTAGACGCCGGTCATGGTGCCAGCCTGTTTGGCGAAGTCACGCTTGACGATACCCGGCAACAACACACCGATGATGCCAATGCTGGCGCCGGCGATCAGGCTGCCGGCGAACAGCCCGGCTTCGCCAAACGAACTGCGCAGGATGATGCCGCCAGCCAGTGTCAGCAGAATCCCCAGCACCACCCGCTCGGCGCCAAAACGCCGCGCCAGGATCGGCGCCAGCGGCGCGAACAGCCCCAGGCACAGCACCGGCAAGGTGGTCAGCAGACCGGCCTTGGCCGCCGACAGCCCCAGGCTGTCGGAGACGTTGCTCAGCAACGGCGAAAGGCTCGACAGCGCCGGGCGCAGGTTCATTGCCACCAGAACCAGCCCCACGATCAACAACCAGGGGCGGCTCACCACCGGCGGGCGGTGTTGCACCACCTCATCGTCGGCTTCGGCATCGATCAACAGTTCTTCAAGCTTGGTTTCAGAGGTCATGGAACAAACGCCGGCAGAGGGATGGGGGCTTGCCCTAATCACTGGTTGAAAAGTCCCACAGCCTATTCGGACGTGCCCACAAGAGCAACGCACTAGGTTTTTTAGGCAACAAAAGGAACTGAATTTTCGATTGGTAAAATTACCCTCTGAGGGTAATTATTGGACTCAGGTGTCTTATGGAAAAGTACACACCTCATTACGATTTGGCGGTGATAAAGGCGGATGTGAGACGGCTTGGCGCCAAGGCATTCACACGTGCGGCAAAGAGAACCGCAGAAGCGCTCGACCTCGATATCAGCGAGATGCAATCGATCATTTACGCGCTGAAAAACAGGATGTTGTGCAAGTCGATGACCACCTATGCCGATCATCGTATCTGGCAGGACGTCTACCACATCCATTCACATGGTCTGGAGATTTACATCAAGGTGACGTATTGCTCCGGCAGTAACCCACCGGTGATCTCCTTCAAAGGGATGAACCTATGAATACCCAACATTGCTTCATCTGCGGTGCCCCCGACGCGATGGTGCGTTTTGAAGGCCGCAGTGAAACCCTGCGCATCAAAGGCATGGAGCAGTGCATTGAAGGTCTTTCGGGCTGGGAGTGCCAGGTGTGCGAGGACGGCATGTACGACCCCGATAGCTGCGAACGCCACGCCAAGGCCAGTGATGAGCTGCTCCACGCCGCACGGCGGAAGATGGGCGCCGAACTCAAGCGTATCCGCCGCAAGCTGCACCTCACGCAAAAAGAAACCGTGGAGTTGCTGTCCGGTGGCGGGCACAACGCCTTCTCACGCTACGAACGCGGCGAAATAACACCGCCCAAACCGTTGATGGTGTTGATGCGCCTGCTGGATCGTCACCCCGACTTGCTCGCCGAGGCCAAAGAACTGGCCGATGGCGCAGACCTGCGCAACGCCTTCACTTACACCCTCAACAACAAAACGCAAGAAGCCCTCAAAGCGTCCTGAGCCTCCAAACAATAAACCCGGCACCAGGCCGGGTTTATTTATTCACACATCGATCAATGCAGGATCTGGCTCAAGAACAACTTGGTCCGGTCATTCTGCGGGTTGTCGAAGAAGTCATTCGGCGCTGCCTGTTCGACGATCTCGCCCTTGTCCATGAAGATCACGCGGTTGGCCACGGTGCGCGCAAAGCCCATTTCGTGGGTCACGCACAACATGGTCATGCCGTCTTCGGCCAGGCCGATCATGGTGTCCAAAACCTCTTTCACCATTTCCGGGTCGAGTGCCGAGGTCGGTTCGTCGAACAGCATGATTTTCGGCTTCATGCACAGCGCACGGGCAATCGCCACACGCTGTTGCTGGCCGCCGGACAGTTGCCCCGGAAACTTGTGCGCCTGCTCTGGAATGCGCACGCGCTCCAGGTAGTGCATGGCGATTTCCTCGGCCTTGCGCTTGGGCATCTTGCGTACCCACATCGGCGCCAGCGTGCAGTTCTGCAGGATGGTCAGGTGCGGGAACAGGTTGAAGTGCTGGAACACCATGCCGACTTCGCGGCGGATCGCTTCGATCTGCTTGAGGTCGTTGGTCAGCTCCACGCCATCCACCACGATGCGGCCCTGCTGGTGTTCTTCCAGGCGGTTGAGGCAACGGATGGTGGTGGACTTGCCCGAACCCGACGGGCCGCACAGCACGATACGCTCGCCCTGCTTGACGTTGAGGTTGATATCTTTCAACACGTGGAACTGGCCGTACCACTTGTTGACGCCCTGCATCTGGATAATGCCTTCAGGGCTCACAGGCTGTTTGATCGCTTCGCTCATAACAACAACTCCTAACGCTTGTGGCCTGTGTCGAGCTTATGTTCCAAATGAATGGAATAGCGCGACATACCAAAACAGAAAATCCAGAACACCAGGGCGGCGAACACGTAGCCTTCAGTGGCCATGCCCAGCCATTTCGGATCGGCGGCGGCTTGCTTGACGCTGTTGAGCAGGTCGAACAGGCCGATGATGATCACCAGGCTGGTGTCCTTGAACAACGCGATAAACGTGTTGACGATGCCCGGGATCACCATCTTCAGGGCTTGCGGCAGGATCACCAGGCCCATCGAACGCCAGTAGCCCAAGCCCATCGCGGCAGCGGCTTCGTACTGCCCCTTGGGAATCGCCTGCAAGCCACCGCGCACCACTTCGGCCACGTAGGCCGACTGGAACAGGATCACGCCGATCAACGCCCGCAGCAATTTGTCGATGCCCATGCCTTCGGGCAGGAACAACGGCAGCATCACCGAGGACATGAACAGCACGGTAATCAACGGCACGCCGCGCCAGAATTCGATGAAGGTCACGCAGACCACACGAATCGCCGGCATGTTCGAACGCCGCCCCAGTGCCAGCACAATGCCCAACGGCAAGGCGCCAGCGATACCGACGGTGGCGATCACCAGGGTCAGCATCAGGCCGCCCCATTGGCTGGTCGCCACGTTGCTCAGGCCGAAGATGCCGCCGTGCAACAGGAAGAACGCGATGATCGGGTACAGCACCAGGAAGCCCAGGCCGTAGATCGCCTTGCGCGGGAAGCGCGAGATGAACAACGGCGCCACGCCAACGATGGCCAGCCACACGGTCAGGTCCACGCGCCAGCGCAGGTCGCCGGGGTAGTAGCCGTACATGAACTGCCCGAAGCGCTGTTGGATAAACACCCAGCAGGCGCCCTCCTTGGTGCAATCGGCGCGCGTGGTGCCGACCCAGTTGGCGTCCAAAATGGCCCAATGCAGGATCGGCGGCACCACCAGGTAGACCAGGTAGAACGCCAGCAATGTCAGCAAGGTGTTGAGCCAACTGGAAAACAGGTTGGCGCGCATCCATGCCACCGGGCCGAACACTTTGCTCGGCGGCGGCATATCAGGTTTGAAAGTATGCGTACTCATGGGTGTGTCCTCACCGCTCGATCAGCGCAATGCGCTTGTTGTACCAGTTCATCAGCAGCGAAATGCTGATGCTGATCGCCAGGTACACGCTCATGGTGATGGCAATGACTTCGATGGCCTGGCCGGTCTGGTTGAGCACCGTGCCGGCAAACAGCGAAACCATTTCCGGGTAACCGATACCGGCGGCCAGCGACGAGTTCTTCGCCAGGTTCAGGTATTGGCTGGTCAGCGGCGGAATAATCACCCGCAGGGCCTGGGGGATGATGACCTTGCGCAGCGTCGGCCCGGGGCGCAGGCCCAGGGAGCGCGCGGCTTCGGTCTGGCCGTGGCTGACGGACTTGATGCCCGACCGCACGATCTCGGCGATAAACGCAGCCGTGTAGACGGTCAGCGCCAGGGTCAACGCCAGCAGCTCAGGGATGAGTACCCAGCCACCGACAAAGTTGAAGCCCTGCAACTTGGGCATTTCCCAATGCAGCGGCGCACCGAAGATCAGGGCGCACAACGCCGGGATCACGATGAGCAACGCCAGCCCGGCCCAGAATTTGTGGAACGGTACACCGGTCGCTTCAAAGCGTTTGTTGGCCCAACGCGCCATCAGCACCACGGCGATGATCGCCACGACGATGCTGACCACGAACGGCCAGAACCCATCCGCCGCCAGCGCTGCCGGCATGTTCAGGCCACGGCTGCTGACAAAGAAGGTATCGCCGAAGTTATGGCTGTTACGCGGCCCCGGCATGGTGAGGAACACCGCGAAATACCAGAACAGGATTTGCAGCAGCGGCGGAATGTTGCGGAACACTTCCACATACACCGTCGCCAGCTTGTTTATCATCCAGTTCGGCGACAGCCGTGCCACGCCGATGATGAAACCCAGCAGGGTCGCCAGGATCACGCCGATCACGGTGACGAGCAAGGTGTTGAGCAGACCGATCACAAAGACGCGGGCATAACTGTCCGATTCGGTGTAGTCGATCAAATGCTGCGCGATGCCGAAGCCGGCACTGCGTTCAAGAAAGTCGAAACCGGAGGTAATGCCCCGGTGCTGAAGGTTGGTCTGGGTATTGTTGAAGAGGTACCAGCCCAGCGAGACCACCGCCACAATCGTGATGATCTGGAAGAGCCACGCACGCACTTTGGGATCGCTGAAGCTGAGCTTCTGCTTTGGTGCGCCGATTTGATTTTGCATGAAGTGCCCCGGAAATAATGGAACAGAACATCACCCGGCGGTTGGCCCACCGGGTGATAGAACCATCAGCGATCAGCGCACAGGTGGTGCGTATTGAATGCCGCCGTTGTTCCACAGCGCGTTCAGGCCACGGTCGATTTCCAGCGGGGTGCTCTTGCCGAGGTTGCGCTCGAACACTTCGCCGTAGTTACCGACTTGCTTGACGATCTGTACAACCCAGTCTTTCTTCACTTTCAGGTCTTTGCCGTATTCGCCGTCAGCACCGAGCAGACGTGCCACGTCCGGGTTCTTGGTGGACTTGGCTTCAGCTTCGACGTTTTTCGAGGTGATACCGGCTTCTTCCGCGTTGAGCATGGCGTAGCCCACCCAGCGCACGATGGCCAGCCACTCGTCGTCGCCGTTACGCACGACCGGGCCCAGCGGTTCTTTGGAAATAGTTTCCGGCAGGACCACGTAGTCCTTTGGCGACGCCAGCTTGCTGCGCTGGGCGAACAGTTGGGACTTGTCGGAGGTCAGTACGTCGCAACGCCCGGATTCCAGCGACTTGGCGCTTTCGTCGGAGGTGTCGAAGGTGATCGGGGTGTATTTGAGGTTGTTGCCACGGAAGTAGTCGGAAACGTTCAGCTCGGTGGTAGTACCGGCCTGGATGCAGATGGTTGCACCGTCCAGTTCCTTGGCACTTTTCACGCCCAGCTTGTTGTTAACCAGGAAGCCGATACCGTCGTAGTAGGTAATGAAGCCTGGGAATTTCAGGCCCATGCCCGCATCGCGGGAGCTGGTCATGGTGGTGTTGCGGGACAGGATGTCGACTTCGCCCGATTGAAGCGCGGTGAAACGCTCCTTGGCGTTCAACTGGCTGAATTTGACCTTGGTCGCGTCGCCGAATACGGCAGCGGCCACCGCACGGCACACGTCAGCATCGATCCCGAGGATCTTGCCGCTGGCATCCGGCACCGAGAAACCCGGCAGGCCGTCGCTCACGCCACATTGCACAAAGCCTTTCTTCTGCACGGCATCCAGGGTGGCGCCGGCTTGGGCGAAACCACTGACACCCAGTACAGTCGCCGCAGTCACGATGGCCAGGGTGGATTTCAATACCTTCATTCAAACCTCCAGTTGCTCTTGTTGTGTCGGAGCTAAAACCTCTGCGCACCCTTATGAGGCGATATCGACCCGTGTTGGCTTTTTTTAGGGTCAAGCAGCATGAGGCTTTCGCGGTAATTCCAGCGGCTATCCCACAACGGCAGTCACTGATAGTGTTACCGGCCTGGGATAGTTCTGACATCGACCTACACATAGCAAGGCGCGTACCAGAGTGATGGCTGAGTCGTTTCAGCCCACTATCAAGAGCAAAAGATTCAACCTTGCGACATTCTCTTAACAGATCAACCTGTCGCGCACCGTTCCGTCGCACTTAATCGGAGCGCACGCACATATATGGAGCAGACATGACCGAACCCTTGATTCTTCAGCCCGCCAAGCCCGCAGACGCCTGCGTAATCTGGTTGCATGGCCTGGGTGCCGATCGCTACGACTTCCTGCCAGTGGCCGAAGCCCTGCAGGAAAGTTTGCTGACCACCCGTTTCGTTTTGCCCCAGGCGCCGACCCGTCCGGTGACCATTAATGGTGGCTACGAGATGCCCAGTTGGTACGACATCAAGGCCATGAGCCCGGCCCGTTCCATCAGCCTGGAAGAGCTGGAAGCATCGGCGCGGATGGTCACCGATTTGATCAAGGAACAAAAAAGCAGCGGGATAGACGCGTCGCGGATTTTTCTCGCTGGTTTTTCCCAGGGTGGCGCGGTGGTTTTCCACACGGCGTTTACCAAATGGCAGGGTGCCTTGGGGGGCGTGATTGCGCTCTCCACCTATGCGCCGACCTTCAGCGATGAACTTGAGTTATCCGCCAGCCAACAGCGTATTCCGACCCTGTGCCTGCACGGCCAGTACGACGACGTGGTGCAAAACGCCATGGGCCGCAGTGCCTATGAGCATTTGCAGAGCCGTGGTGTCACCGTGACATGGCAGGAATACCCAATGGGCCACGAAGTGTTACCCGAGGAAATCCGCGACATCGGCACCTGGTTAAGCGCTCGCCTGGGCTGAAACCCTGGGTTTATGTAGCCGTATGACAGACGCACTACGCCGCGCCCGTTTCTTGCATTACACTGGCCGGCGTACATTCCTTAACCAATTAATGAGATCACCGTGCTCGAAGCACTCAAGAAGATGTTCGGCAAAAGCGAGGCCGAGCCGCTCGCGCCTGTTCCCAGTGCTCCTGCCCCGACTGCCGGCAGCCGCAATGACGGCCAACAGCCTGCTCGGACTGCGCCTGTCGCCCAGCCGACGACGCCTACGGTGACCGCGCCTGAACCGGTAAAAGAAGCCGCACCGGCCCCGAAACCGCGCCGTGAACGTGCGCCAAAACCGCCGGTGATCCCATGGAAGCTCGAAGACTTCGTCGTCGAGCCCCAGGAAGGCAAGACCCGCTTCCACGATTTCAAACTGGCCCCGGAACTGATGCACGCCATCCAGGACCTGGGTTTCCCGTATTGCACGCCGATCCAGGCGCAGGTACTAGGCTTTACCCTGGCCGGCAAAGACGCCATCGGCCGCGCCCAGACCGGCACCGGCAAGACCGCCGCGTTCCTGATCTCGATCATCACCCAGCTGCTGCAAACGCCGCCGCCGAAAGAGCGCTACATGGGTGAGCCGCGCGCCCTCATCATCGCCCCGACCCGGGAGTTGGTGGTGCAGATCGCCAAGGACGCCGCCGACCTGACCAAGTACACCGGCCTCAATGTCATGACGTTCGTCGGCGGCATGGACTTCGACAAACAGCTCAAACACCTCGAAGCCCGTCACTGCGACATCCTGGTGGCCACGCCGGGCCGCCTGCTGGACTTCAACCAGCGCGGCGACGTGCACTTGGACATGGTCGAAGTGATGGTGCTGGACGAAGCCGACCGCATGCTCGACATGGGCTTTATCCCACAAGTGCGCCAGATCATTCGCCAGACTCCACCGAAATCCGAGCGCCAGACCCTGCTGTTCTCCGCGACCTTCACCGAAGACGTGATGAACCTCGCCAAGCAGTGGACCACCGACCCGTCCATCGTCGAGATCGAAGCGGAAAACGTCGCCAGCGAAAACGTCGAGCAACACATTTACGCCGTGGCCGGTGCCGACAAGTACAAGCTGCTCTACAACCTGGTCAACGACAACGGTTGGGAACGGGTGATGGTGTTCGCCAACCGCAAGGACGAAGTGCGCCGCATCGAAGAGCGCCTGGTGCGTGATGGCGTCAACGCCGCGCAACTGTCCGGCGATGTGCCGCAACACAAGCGCATCAAGACGTTGGAAGGTTTCCGCGAGGGCAAGATCCGCGTGCTGGTGGCGACCGATGTGGCAGGCCGTGGCATTCACATTGATGGCATCAGCCATGTGATCAACTTCACCCTGCCGGAAGTGCCGGATGACTACGTGCACCGTATTGGTCGTACTGGCCGTGCGGGCGCGGCGGGTGTGTCGATCAGTTTTGCGGGTGAGGATGACTCGTATCAGCTGCCGTCGATCGAGACGCTGCTGGGGCGCAAGATCAGCTGCGAGACGCCGCCGACGCATTTGTTGCGGGCGGTAGAACGCAAACGCCCTGCTTAAAGCTGAAATGCGGTAAAACATGTGGGAGCGGGCTTGCTCGCGAATGCGGTGTATCAGTGATGAATGTATCAACT
>NZ_JANLGL010000057.1:7276-31559 GCF_024655625.1 Pseudomonas sp. 18.1.10 | reverse complement strand
TGCGGTAGATCAGCCAATACATGTGGTGACTGACACACCGCTTTCGCGAGCAAGCCCGCTCCCACATTTGACCTCTGTTGTCAGTGGGTGATGAGTTTGCCCAGGCTATCCAGCAAGCGTTTGAGAGCGCCCTGATTAGCTTGCATCACTGTCAAACCCGCCTGCCCCATCCTGCGCGCATCCTGCGGCAGCTCGAACAATTGGCGCACAGCCTCAGCCAACCCTTGCGCATCATCCACCTGCCGCAACGCCCCGGCATCCCGCATCATCGCGGTGATTTCGAGGAAGTTGAACACGTGCGGCCCCATTATCACCGGTTTTGCCAACGCCGCCGGTTCCAGTGGATTGTGCCCGCCGGTCGCCACCAGGCTGCCGCCGACAAAGGCGCTGTCGGCCAAGGCATACAGAAACAGCAATTCGCCCATGGTGTCGCCGAGCAGCACCGACGTTTGCGCAGTGACCGGCTCGCCCGTGGAGCGGCGCACCGTGGCGAACCCCTGCTGCCCACACAGCTCGAACATCGGCCCGAAACGCTCCTGGTGGCGCGGCACCAGGATCAGCAGCGCATTCGGATAGCTGTCGAGCAACTGGCGATGGGCCGCCAGCACCACTTCGTCTTCGCCTTCATGGGTGCTGGCCGCGATCCACACCGGGCGCTCGGTGGCGCCCCATTGCGCACGCAACGCGGCGGCGCGCCGTGGCAGTTCGGGGTCGATGGTCAGGTCGAACTTGATCGAGCCGGTAACGTCGACGGTTTCAGCACGCGCGCCCAGGCTGCGGAAACGCTCGGCTTCAGTCTCGGTCTGCACCGCGAGCAGGCTCATTTCAGCCAGCATCGGCGCCGTCAGCTTGGCAAAACGCCCGTAGCCCTTGGCCGAGCGTGCCGACAACCGCCCATTGGCCAATGCCACGGGAATCCCGCGCTGGGCGCAGGCATGGATATGGTTGGGCCACAGTTCGGTCTCCATAATCACGGCCAGTTTCGGCTGCACGCGATCAAGAAAGCGCCTGGCCGCGCACGGCAAGTCGTAGGGTAGATAGCAGTGCTGGATGCGCGGCTCATTGGCGAACAACGCCTGAATCCGCTCGGAACCGGTGGGCGTCATGCAGGTGACGGTGATCGGCAGCGTCGGATAACGCTCCAGCAACCCGCGCACCATGGGCGCGGCGGCGATGCTCTCGCCCACCGACACCGCGTGCACCCAGATCCCGCCCGGCTGCAACACTGGCAAGCCATACGAGAAGCGCTCGCTGACCCGCTTGGCATAGGCCGGCGCCTTGCGCGCGCGCAGCCACAGACGTAAAGCCACCAACGGCAGCGCCAGGTAAAACAGACAGCTGTAGAGAGTTCTATTCATGGCGGCGGAGTTTATCGGCTTTTTCAGTCAATCGCGCGTAGGCACTCGGCAAAACGTTCCGCCAGAAAACGCGCGGCCGGGCCGAGGGGTTCGTCGCGCCGCCACACCAGCTCCACCACCAGCGCCGGCGGGGTCCATTCGCTGTCGAGTTCGACCATCTGGTTTTGATAGGTCGGGTACTGCACCACATGCCGCGGCAACCAGGCCCAACCCAAGCCACGGGTCAGCCATTCGGCCAGCACGTAGAAGCTGTCCGCCCGCCACACCTGCGGGCTGGCGGCCTCGCTGCCGGGGTAGACACTGGTCTGGGTCGACATCAGCAACTGGCGGTACTGCGCCAGGCCCTGGCAATCCACGGTTTTTTGTCGGGCCAGCGGGTGATTGCGCCCGCACACGGTGACCATTTCCACACTGCCCACCACCCGCCGCTCCAACGCTTCGGGGATTTGATCGTGGTAGAACAACATGCCCAGGTCGGCCTTGCGCTCCACCAGCTTGCGTGCGACATCGCCTTGGGCGGCGCTGGAAATCTGCACTTCCAGATTGGGAAATTGCCCGGCCAGGGCATCCAGGCTGTCGAGCACCGGCTGATACAGCATCGCCTCATCCTGGGCCAGCCGCAGGCAGGCTTCTTCGCCGCGCATCAGCGACAGCGCCCGGCCGTTGAGGCGCTCGCATTGGCGCAGCACTTCCCGCGCTTCCTCCAGCAACACCGTGCCGGCTGCGGTCAAGCGTGGCTGGCGGCCACTGCTACGCTCGAACAGGCTCACGCCCAAATCGGCTTCCAGTAGCGCAATGCCATTGCTCACCGCCGACTGCGCCTTGCGCTGCCCGCGCGCCACCGCCGAAAACGAACGCTGCTCGGCGACGCTGACAAACAGGCGCATCTGTTCCAGGTTCCACTGCACGCTCATGGCTCAACCCATCTCTGATTCGGATAGGTAATGACTTTACCCCATCTGATAAAGCCCTAAAATGCCGACCTTATCAAAAGCGCTTCACACCGAGGATTACCCCATGAACCCTGCCTACTACTACTTGGCTATCGCCATCTGCTCGGAAGTGATCGCCACCGTTTCCATGAAAGCCATCAAGGGCTGGAGCACGCCGATTCCACTGGCGCTGGTGATCGTCGGCTACGGCGTCGCGTTCTGGATGCTGACCCTGGTGGTGCGCACCGTGCCGGTGGGCGTGGCCTACGCGGTGTGGGCCGGGATGGGCATCGTGATGGTGAGCATCGCCGCGCTGTTTATCTATGGGCAGAAACTCGACCTGCCGGCGATGCTTGGCATGGGCCTGATTGTGCTGGGTGTGGTGGTGATCCAGTTGTTCTCGAAAACCGCCGGGCACTGACCGCCACGCAACAGCCTGTATACTGCGCCTCTTGTCTTGAACACTGAGGTCGCCCATGCCATCCGTTATTTCCACCGACGTTCTGATTGTCGGCGCCGGGGTTGCCGGCCTCTGGCTGAATGCGCGCCTGCGCCGCCAGGGGTTTTCCACGGTGTTGGTGGAAAGCGCCACCTTGGGTGGCGGGCAAAGCGTGAAGTCCCAGGGGATCATTCACGGCGGTGCGAAATACGCCCTGCACGGCGCCCTCACCGGCGCCTCCGAAGCCATCGCCGACATGCCACGCCGCTGGCGCGAAGCCTTGGCGGGCAACGGTGAGCTGGACCTGACGGGTGTGCGCCTGTTGTCCGAAGCCCATTACCTGTGGTCCCCCGGCACCCTCGCCGGCAACCTCACCAGCTTCTTCGCCAGCAAGGCCGTGCGCGGGCGTGTCGATCAGGTCAAGGGCGACGACCTGCCGCCGGCCCTGCAAGACCGCCGCTTCAAGGGCAAGGTCTATCGCCTGGCCGAGCTGGTGGTGGACGTGCCAAGCCTGATCGAACGTCTCGCGCAATTGGCCGGCGACGGCCTGCTCGCCGGGCAGCACATCGCCCCGCTGCTGGAAGGCAACAAGCTGGTGGGCTTGACGGTCGATGGCCGCGCGATCCGCGCCCAACGCATCGTGTTGAGCGCCGGCGCCGGCACGGCGGACTTGCTGACCGCCCTGGGCCTGAGCAAGCCGGCGATGCAAAAACGCCCGCTGCACATGATCCTCGCCAAAGGCCCCGGCCTGAAGCCGCTGTACGCCCACTGCCTGGGCGGCGGCACCAAGCCACGCATCACCGTCACCACGCACCCGGCTGCCGATGGCAACTGGGTGTGGTACATGGGCGGCGATATTGCCGAGGCCGATGGCGTGGCGCGTACGCCCGAAGAGCAGATCGCCACTGCCCAGCAAGAGCTGGCGCAGTTGCTGCCGTGGATCGACATGAGCCAAACCCAATGGGCCACGCTGCGCGTCGACCGCGCCGAGCCCCTGCAAACCGGCCTGAGCCGCCCCGACAACGCCTTTGTGTTTGAGGACGGTCGCCTGTTGGTCGGCTGGCCAACCAAGCTGGCCTTGGCGCCGGACTTCGCCGATCGAGTAATCAACGCCCTCGAACGCGACGGCATCCGCCCAAGCGCAAGCGAGCCGTTTCCCGAGCTGCCAAAACCCGCCATCGGCGTACCTGCCTGGGAGCAACTGCTGCCATGAGCCTGCCAACCCTGCACGATTTGCACCGCCCTTTGGGCAGCACCGGCCTGCTGGTTTCGCCGCTGGGCCTGGGCACCGTCAAGCTGGGCCGTGACCAAGGGGTGAAGTACCCCAATGGCTTCCAGATCCCCGATGACGAGGCCGCACGCATGCTGCTGCGCCAGGCCCGCGAGCTGGGCATCAACCTGATCGACACCGCGCCGGCCTATGGCATGAGCGAGGAGCGCCTGGGCCCGCTGTTGCGCGGCCAGCGCCAGGACTGGGTGATTGTCAGCAAGGTCGGCGAAGAGTTCGACAAGGGTGTGTCCCGCCACGACTTCAGCGCGGCCCACACGCGCCTGTCGATTGAGCGCAGCTTGAAACGACTGGAAACGGATTTTATCGACCTGGTGCTGGTGCATTCCGACGGCAACGACCTGCACATCCTCAACGAGTGCGAGGTCTACCAGACCCTGGCCGAGCTGAAACAGGAAGGCAAGATTCGCGGTTTCGGCTTTTCCGGCAAGACCGTCGAAGGTGGCGTGAAGGCTCTGGAACAGGGTGATTGCGCGATGGTCACCTACAATTTGAACGAACAGGCCGAGAAAGCCGTCATTGATTATGCGGCGGCCCATGGCAAGGGCATCCTGGTGAAGAAGGCCCTGGCCAGTGGTCACGTTTGCCTCGAACCTGGAATGGATCCAATACACGCCAGTTTCATGCTGTTGTTTGCGCAAACCGGCGTTGCCAGTGCTATTGTCGGGACCATCAATCCGCTGCACCTGGCCCATAACGTGGCGACCGCTGCCCGGGTCATCCGTCAACTCTGATGCCGCCGACGCGGCCGACCCCGTCGCAAGAAGGAGCCGACATGCCGCGCACGCTCATTAGAAAAAACCCCAGCAACTTCAAGACACTGCCGCTGCACGTCGAAGCCACCCCCGAAGGCCTGAACTACCAGAGCGTCGGCATGCCGCTCAACTTCGCCCAGACCCTGCAACGGCGCAAGCCGGTGGAGGTGGCCGACCCCGAGCGTTTCGTGCTGGAACTGGCGAACCTCGGCGTGTCGGTGCGCCTGACCCTGCATTGGCAAAACAAGGATTACTGGGTGCTGGTGCGCCAGCGCCGCCAGGACCGTGGCGACGTGGTGCTCAAGCTGATCTCCGGCTATGTACCGGCCCACGAGCTGAACCTGCCGCTGCACACCGCGATCCAGGAAATTGCCGAAGAATGCCTGCTGGAGACACCCGAAGGCTGGCTTGGCGGACGTTTCAACGACACCTGGCTGCCGGCGCCCTACTCCGCCGCGCTGCATTACCGCGAAGCCCTGCCGTTTCGCCTCAGCCCGCTATCCGGCGCCGCGCGCCCGGTGCGCTGCGCCACCACCCAATTGATCGAACGGCCACGGGCCTACGTGCACCTGCCCACCGCATCGCTGCAACTGATCTATGACTTGCGCCTGGAAGTGCCGAAGGAAGCCAAGTCCCTGAGCTTGTTCCATGTGGACGAACGCCTCGAAGGCGACCAGTTGGTGGCACGCCTCGACCGCCAGCGCCCGGACCTGTACCTGATGCCGTTGAAAGACGGCCAGCCGCTGGCCGAGTTGTACACCGTGAAGAAAGACCAGCTGTACCCGGCCAGTACGCGGGGCTTGTACCTGGCGGAGAGCTTCGCCCAGCAGGAAGGCTGGCTGGTGCGCGATGAGCGGATTCGCTGGAAGGATTGGCTGCGCCAGCAGGGCTTGGCGGAGCCGGAGAAGGAGTCGAAGCTGAAGCGCCTGGCACAGCGGGTGCTGCGCAAGATAACGCCGAAGAAGAAAGCCAAGGCCTGATGAAAGTCGACTGTGGAGCGGGCTTATGTGGGAGCTGGCTTGCCTGCGATGCAGACACCTCGGTGTGTCAGATAGACCGAGGCGATGCCATCGCAGGCAAGCCAGCTCCCACACAAGCCCGCTCCCACATTTGTAATTGCGTCAGCCTTTGAGCAAGCGTTCCAGGCCAACCTTCAGCGGGGTCGGCTCAGGCAACTTGAAGCTCGCCAACAACCGCTGATTGTTCGCCCGCGAGTGGCGAATATCCCCAGAACGCGCCGGCCCGTAAGTCACCGCCGGCAACTTGCCGACAATCTCTTCCAGCGCCTGCAACACCTGCTTGAGCGTCGTGGTGCGGTTCCAGCCCACATTGATCGCACCCAACGGCGCGTCCGGCGCTTCAATGGCCTGCACCAGCACGTCGACCAGGTCTTCCACGTACATGAAGTCACGGGTCTGCTCGCCGTCGCCAAACACGGCAATCGGCACGCCCTGCTGCACGCGCTCGCTGAAGATGCTGATAACCCCGGAATACGGCGAGGACGGGTCCTGGCGCGGGCCGAAGATATTGAAGAAGCGGAAAATCACCGGTTCCAGGCCATGCTGGCGGCGGTAGAAATCAAAGTAGTGTTCGCCGGCCAGCTTGTCCGACGCATAGGGCGTCAACGGCGCCTTGGTGGTCTCTTCGTCAATCGAAGCGCCCTCGCCGTTGTTGCCGTACACCGCCGCACTGGAGGCGAAGACCACGCGCTTCACGCCCGCCTTGCGCATCGCTTCGCACACATTCAGGGTGCCGACAAAATTGCTCTGGTGCGTGCCGACCGGATCATCCACCGACGCCTGCACCGACGCCACCGCCGCCAGATGCACCACCGCCGCCGTGCCGACAGCGGCACGTGCCACCAGCTCGGCGTCGGCCACATCGCCTTCCAGCAATTCGACACGCGGGTTGTCCAACGCCAGGTTGCTGCGCTTGCCGGTGGACAGGTTGTCCAACACGCGCACACCGTAGCCCTTGGCCAACAATGCATCGACCAGGTGCGAGCCGATAAAGCCCGCACCACCGGTAATCAGGACACACTTACTCATTGTTGCGGATCTTCTCGACGATGGCCGTGGTCGAGCTGTTTTCAACCAACCCCAGCACTTTGACCGTGCCGCCGTAGGCGCTGACGATGTCGGCACCGACCACTTGGTCGACGGAGTAGTCGCCGCCCTTGACCAGCACGTCGGGCTTGACCTGGGCCAGCAGGTTTTCCGGGGTGCCTTCGGCGAAGCTGATTACCCAGTCCACTGCGCCCAGGCCAGCCAGCACGGCCATGCGCCGATCAACGCTGTTGATCGGCCGGCCAGGACCTTTCAGGCGGCTGACCGAAGCGTCGTCGTTGACCGCCACGATCAGGCGATCGCCTTGGGCGCGCGCCTGTTCCAGGTACGTCACGTGGCCGGCATGCAGGATGTCGAAGCAGCCGTTGGTGAACACAATGCTTTCGTTGTGGGCACGGGCATCGTCAATCGCCAGGAGCAATTGCTCGATCCCCAGCACGCCGCGCTCCGAGCCTTCGGAACGCTGGATCGCGCGGCGCAGTTCCGGCGCGCTGATGGCGGCGGTGCCCAACTTGCCCACCACGATGCCCGCTGCCAGGTTGGCCAGGGCCACGGCGTGGGGCAATTCTTCGCCGGCCGCAATCGAGGCGGCCAGGGTGGAAATCACCGTGTCACCGGCGCCGGTGACGTCGAACACTTCACGGGCACGGGCCGGCAGGTGCATCGCCGGATGATCCGGGCGCAACAGGGTCATGCCGTGCTCGCCACGGGTCACCAGCAAGGCGCCGAGGTCGAGGTCGGCCATCAATGCCGCGCCTTTGCTCACCAGCTCGTGCTCATCGGCGCAACCGCCGACAATGGCTTCGAACTCGCTGAGGTTCGGCGTAATCAGGCTGGCGCCACGATAAATCGAGAAGTCCTTGCCCTTGGGGTCGGCCAGCACCGGAATGCCTTTGGCCTTGGCAGCCTGGATCAGCGCCTGATGGTTCTTCAAGGCGCCTTTGCCGTAGTCGGACAACACCAGCACCTTGATGCCTTCGAGCAACTCATCGACCTGACCACTGAGGGCCAGGGCGTCGGTGGCGAAGGGTTCTTCAAAATCGATCCGCAGCAATTGCTGGTGACGGCTCATGACCCGCAGCTTGACGATGGTCGGCTGATGGGCGATGCGCTGGAACAGCGCGCGCACGCCGGCACCGCGCAGGCTGTTGGCCAGGCTGTCGGCGGCTTCGTCGTCGCCGGTCACGCCGACCAGGGAGGCCGGTGCGCCGAGGGCGGCAATATTGAGGGCAACGTTGGCAGCGCCGCCTGGGCGGTCTTCGATTTGCTCGACCTTGACTACCGGTACCGGCGCCTCAGGGGAAATCCGTGAGGTACCACCATGCCAGTAACGGTCGAGCATGACATCGCCGACCACCAAGACAGGGGCTTGATCGAATCGCGGCATGGACAACTTCATGGAGCAACCCACATACAAAATGAACAGGGGCGCGATATTAGCACAGGGTGAGCGCCGCCTTGTCCGAGAGCTTTATCTGTAAGACATCCGGCCGCGCAACTGCTCACTTTTTAAACAGAACCGCCAGGATGTGCGCCACGGCTGCGGCCAGTTCGACCTCGTCGGTGTTGATTTCGCAGTCGGCTTGCCGGGGGGCTTCATAGGGGCTGTCGAGCCCGGTGAAGTCCTTGATGCGCCCATCCAGCGCCGCCCGATACAGGCCCTTGGGATCGCGACGCACACAGATCGCCAGCGGCGTGCTGACATACACCTCGAAAAACTGCCCCGGCCCGAACAGCGCCCGCGCCGTCTCGCGGTCGGCGCTGAACGGCGAGATCGCCGACACGATCACGATCAGCCCCGCGTCCACCATCAGCCGCGCCACCTCGCCGATGCGCCGGATGTTTTCCTTGCGCGCCACCGCGCCCATGCCCAGGTCGCTGCACAGCCCGGCGCGCACGTTGTCGCCATCGAGCACAAAGGTGTGTCGGCCCAGCTCGTTGAGTTGCACTTCCAGCGCATTGGCCAGGGTCGACTTGCCCGACCCCGACAACCCCGTCAACCACAGGCAACACGGTTGCTGGTGCTTGAGCGCGGCGCGGGCGGC
Organism: Pseudomonas sp. 18.1.10; assembly: GCF_024655625.1. Lineage (NCBI taxonomy): Bacteria > Pseudomonadati > Pseudomonadota > Gammaproteobacteria > Pseudomonadales > Pseudomonadaceae > Pseudomonas > Pseudomonas sp. 18.1.10. The sequence goes on along the minus strand of NZ_JANLGL010000057.1, from coordinate 22,676 downwards.
CACCGTCAGCGACAGGGCGAAGGGGCGCACGTCGGCAACGGCGCTGGAGAGCGACGAATTATTCATAGCCCAAGACCTCGTAATCGCGCTGATAGGCACGCCTGACCAAACGGCGCGTGCGCGAGGAACAGAAGTCCCTGACCGGCTCGCTGCGGCGCTCAAGGGAAACATTGAGATGGGGCAGCGCGGTATTCAGCCCAAGGTGTTCGCACACGCGACGAAAATCCCGCTGCAAGTGCTCCTGGCGCCCAAGAAAATCCATGGACATACGCCCCAGGTGATCCACCAGAAAGTCCGTCTGCGGGGCAAAGTGCAGTTGCCGGCGCAGGTTGTCCGGGTGCAGCCAGCCGGCGACGAAATGATCAAAGTCGCGATAGCTGCACACCAACGCCTGGGCCTCGCGATCCCGGCTGCCCATGCTGTTGCCGCGCAGATAGGTGTACGCCGAGTAGGCGCGTTCCAGCGGGTCACGTACGAAGGCGAACTTGAAGCTATCGGCGCAATGCCCGGGGAATTGCTGCTCATACCAGTGGTACGGCAAATGCCCCGGCCAGCGCCCGTCCAGCAGCGCCGAGCAGACACTGCTGCCGGCGCATTTAGGCACATGAATGAACACACAGGCATGTTTGACAAAGGCGGGCGGAAGGACGGTCAGTGCCGACATGGACTTGTTGACCGCCTGCCGATCCACCACCGACAAACGCCCCAGCAAAAAAGCCCGCTGCTGTTTGGGCAGCAGTTTCCAGAACAGACGTTGCAACATTCCATTACCCACGCAAGAAGGTTAGCCCTCTCGTTCGTCATTCGAATCGAGAAGGCCAACATAACAAACGACAGGCGGTGAATTATTTGGCTTTGGTCAAGCCTGTAAGGGGCTTGATACAAAAACGGGGCGCATTGCGCGCCCCGTCTTGTCAGGTGATGTTGGCCGTTGCCGGCTCATCCAGCCCCATGGCGTGCAGGCGGGAGTAGTAGCCCCCCATCGCCAGCAGCTCAAGGTGTGTACCGCGCTCGACAATTTCGCCGTGATCCATGACCAGAATCAGGTCGGCTTTCTCGATCGTGGACAGGCGGTGCGCGATCACCAAGGTGGTGCGCCCCTTCATGACCTTGTCCAGCGCGGCCTGGATATGCCGTTCGGACTCGGTGTCCAGCGCCGACGTGGCTTCATCGAGGATCAGCAGCGGGGCGTTTTTCAGCAGCGCACGGGCAATCGCCAGACGCTGGCGCTGGCCACCGGAAAGCAGCACGCCGTTTTCACCGACTTCGGTGTCGAGGCCCTTGGGCAGCTCGGCGATGAAGTCCATGGCGTAGGCATCCCGCGCCGCTTTCTCGACATCTTCACGCGGCGCGCTGGCCAGGTCGCCGTAGGCAATGTTGTTGGCCACGGTGTCATTGAACAGGGTCACGTGCTGGGTCACCTGGGCCACGTGGCGGCGCAGGTTACGCAGGCGATAGTCCTCGATTTCCACGTCGTCGAGGAGGATCTCGCCGGTCTCGTGGTGATAGAAACGCGGAATCAGCGCGGCGAGCGTGGACTTGCCACTGCCCGAACGCCCGACCAGCGCGACCATCTGGCCTGGCGCAGCGGTGAAGCTGATGTTCTTCAGCACTTCGCGCTCGGTGCCGGGGTAGGTAAAGCTCAGGTTGCGCACGTCCAGACGACCGCTGACCCGCTCTTTCTCGACGGTGCCGGTGTCCACTTCAGGCTCGACATCCAATTGCTCGAAGATGCTCTCGGCACCGGCGACGCCCTTCTGGATGGTCGAGCTGACTTCCGACAACTGGCGGATCGGCTTGGGCAACAGGCCCGCCGCGGTGATGTAGGCCACCAGGTCGCCAGCTGTCGCATCGCCACGCAGGAACAGCACCAGGAACATCAGCGCCGCCATCGCGGTGTAGATCACCAGTTGCAGCATGGGCGTGTAGACCGCACCGGTCTTGGTCATGCGCATCTGTTTTTCGGTGTTGCTCATGCTCGCCTTGGCAAAGCGCTGCTCTTCGTAGGTTTCCCCGCCGAAGCTGCGCACCACGCGATAACCCTGGATCGTCTCCGAGGCCACGTGGGTCACATCACCCATCGCCACCTGGATTTTCTTGCTCTGCTTGCGGAATTTCTTGCTGGTGCTGCCGACCATCATGGCAATGATCGGCAGGATCGCCAGCATCACCAGGGTCAGTTTCCAGTTCATCCACAGCAGGTAGCCGAACAGGAACACCACCGTCAGGCCTTCACGGATCACGACCTTGATCGCATCCGTGGCGGCACCGGTGACCATGGTCACGTTGAAGGTGATGCGCGAGATCAGGTGACCGGAACTGTGGGTATCGAAATAACGATTGGGCAGTACCAGCAGCTTGTTGAACAACTGCACCCGCAGGTCGTGGACCAGGCCCAGGGAGACCTTGGCCAGGTAGTAGTTCCCCAGGAACGAGCCGAGGCCCTGCCACGCGGCGATCAATACGATCAGCAGCGGCACGGCCATCAGCAGTTTCAGGTCCTTGAGGTACGGCACGCTGGGGAAAAACACCACGTCCGGGTTGCTCAGGCCGTCAACGAAGTATTTGAGGATCCCGGCCAGCATGGGCTGGGTGGACGCGAAAATCACGAAACCGACGATGCTCACCAGGAACATGCCGATGTAGGGTTTCACATAGCCCAGCAGCCTGAAATAGATTTTCAGGCTGGATTCCTGTTCCGCTTTGGGCGGTGCGTCACTCATTGTCGAGCTCACTGATTAGGTAGGGCGGCAACTTTATCACAAGCATCGGGTTTGGCCCGAGCCCAGACCAAAACACTGGCCAGCGCCACCGGCAGCCAGGTGATGAACCATTCGGCCCGCGGTGTACCGGTGAGGCTTGCCGCATCGAATTGCATCGCCAGGGTGGAAAACACCCACATGCCGATGATGCCTTTGCCGTAATGGGTGTCGCGCACCTTCCAGGCTTGCCACAGCACGCCAAACCACACCGCGCACCACAGCAACAAGCCCGGCAGGCCCAGTTCGATGGTCACGTGGGTGAACAGGTTATGGGAATGGTCGAAACGGTGGTTATCCCACATCAGGAAGTAATCACCGCCCAGGCCCAGGCCGGTCCACGGACGCTCGCCAATCATCTGCATCGCCGCCATGAAAATCTGTGGGCGGAACGATGCGCCGCGGGACAGCATCAGCGACTGCATGGACACAAACACCACGATTGCCGCCACCGTCGCCGCGATCGCGATCAGGCTGCTGCGCCGGTCGCGGCACCACAGCGGCATCGCCACCACGCTCAACAGCAGGGCCAGTGCGGCGCCACGGCTCTGGCTCGCCACCACAAACAGGCCGAGCAAGCCGACCGCCACCAGGCAGGCCACTTGCATCCAGCGGCCACGCGGTACCCAGTGCAACATCCACACGGCTGCCAGGCCAATGACATAGGCGCCGAGGATCGGGTGCGACAACTGCCCCAACCCCTCAAGACGGGCGTACCAGACGTTGCCGTCAAGGCCATAGAACTTAATCATCGCCAACAGCGACGACAGCGCCAGGCCAAAGCCACCCCACTGCATCAGGCGAATCACCTGCTCGGTCCGGCCTTGGACAAACACCGGGAAGAACAGCAGGAACACGCCGATATAGAGCAAGCGCTTGGCTTCACGGGAGCCATCCTCGGCATTTGTCCAGAACAGGCTTATCAAGCCCCAGGCAGCCAGCAACCCAAGCGCCACGCAGACCCAGCGCTGGGCACGCCAGACTTCCTTGAGCTGCTCACGGGCAGACCAGGCAAAGACCATGGCAGGCAGCCACAGGAACAGCGTCAGCCCTTGTTGATAAATCTTATTGGTCGGCGCAAAGGTGATCGCCAGTAAAAACCACAGCAACCCCAGACTCATCCATCCCCGCGCCCAACGACTTGCTTGCATCACCCGCTCCTAATACGGTCAACCTGCCAACCCGGCATGGTTAAAACCCAAAACTTTCGGCATCATTACCGATCACTGTGCCCGCGACTTCCACAAGGCTTTTCGACGATGCAATGCTCAAGGCTTCCCCAAGCCACTTTAAATACGATGATTGCCGGCGCCAAAATCCTGGAGAAGGACAGCTACGGCCCCAAAGTCTACCTTCTGGCGGACGGGAACATCCTTAAACTGTTTCGCCGCAAACGGTTTTTTTCTTCCGCATTGTTTCGCCCGTACTCCAAGCGTTTCATCGACAACGCGATCGGGCTGCAAAAACGCGGCATTCCCACCCTCACCGTGCTCGACAGCTTCCAACTCGATGCACCGGGCATGACGGCTGTGTTGTACCGGCCCCTGCCGGGCGAGACCTTGCGCCAGATCGCCAACAAGGAAGGCTTCGACTGGGAGCAGAACCTGGAACCACTGGTGGCGCTGATTCGTCGGCTGCACACGGCCGGGATCTACTTCCGCTCCCTGCACCTGGGCAACATCGTCGTGACGCCGGACAACCAGATGGGCCTGATCGACGTGGCCGACCTGCGTTTCCTGCGTGCGCCGCTGAGCCCGGCGCTGGTCAGGCGCAACCTGCAACACTTCGCCCGCTATATTGCACGCGAGAAGCTGAACGAGCGCTTTCCGATGCAAGCGCTTGAACACGCCTTGCTAGCGGGGTGACAGCAAGCGCCGGGCCGTGGCCGTAAAGTCCTGCCAGGCCTGCTCCGGCGCAAGCGCCTGCAACTGAGCCTGCGCCGCCGCCTCAGGGCCCGCCGCGAACGCCTGCTCCAGCAGGTGGGCCCAGGCGTCTACATCGTCAGACGGCGCATACCAGCCCGCGTCCGCCAATTGCTCGCGAAACACCGCCAGCTCACTGGTCAATACCGGCACGCCAGCCATCACCGCTTCTTGCACAATCAGCCCCAAGCCCTCCGCCGACGAGGGTATTGCCACCCAGTCAAACGCGCGGTACAGGGTGGCCGCTTCGGCCAGGTGCCCGGGCATGAAGACCTTGCCACGCAAGCCCAGACGTTCGATCTGCGCTTCCAGATCCGCCCGCGCCGAGCCTTCGCCAACGATTACCAGGCGCGCATCGGCGCGCTGCGTGATGACCCCGGCAAACGCCTCCAGCAGACACGAGAAGCCCTTGCTGCCCACCAACCGGCCAACGGCACCCAACACCGGCGCATTGTCCAGCGCCAGGCCCAGCTGGGCACGCGCTTGCTCACGGGCAAGCATGGCCGCGCGAAAGACACCGGGGTCGAAGGCGCTGCGCAGCACCGCCACCGGCCGCTGCAAGTCACGCTGGAGTGAGTCGGCCAGGGTCTGCGACACCGCCGCCACCGTCAGCCGGGATTCGGCGAACTGTTCGAACAGCCGGCGATCCGAGCTGCGCGTACGCGTCATGCCATGGAACAGCACCACGGCGCGCACCTCGGGCAGGTTTTTGAGCACCGGCAGCAGCACCCGCGCCACGCCGATGCCATCGAGCAGCACAACCTTCACGTCCTCAGGCAGCGCCCGGCGGAAACGCGCCTGCATGCGCGGCACCAGCAGCTTCCAGAAGTGCCGCCCCTTGAGCTGGGCAGACGAGAGGTTCCACTCCAGCGCCCCGTCGCCGGCTTGCGCACCACCCTGGAGCAACCAGGTATGGACGGTTGCGCCGCAATCGACACTGCCAAGCACTTGCTGATGAACCTTCTGCACGGAAGCGAATGCAGTACCACCAGCCCACATGATGTTGAGGATGCTCATTGAAAAATACGGACCTTCTGCGGACGTTCTGGAGGCGTGTTCGTGTTTCAACCGAGCAACCAGCCGGTCGCGATGCCCAGCAGCAGCACCGCGACCAGCTTGATCCGCTCGCGTCGCTTGCGTCGGGCCTTGTTCAAGCGCTCGGCCGATGTCGAGACATGCAACCCGAAGCCCGTGTGCAGCACCGCGTCGCCCTCAAGGGTCACGGCCATCAGGTTCAGCTCGGCGTACCGTCGCGACAAGCCCTTCTCCCCTTCAAACCCTGCATACGGCGCGCACAAGCGGTATTCCTTGATACGTCGCAAACCGGGGTTCAGGGAAAACGCCTGCCATTCCGGCTTGTCGGAAATCAGCGGGTAACACGGCACCGCACCGATCAGCTCACGCGGCCCCAGGCGGATATAAGGGCTGTGCACCTGCAAGTCATAGACAAAGTTGCGCAGCCACACCTGGAGAATATCCGGGCGTAGCTCCAGCACTGTCTTGGAGTCCTCGACAAACCCCGGGCGATAGAACTCCCAGTCATCTTCACAGTGGAAAATATAGGGTGTCGTCACCGAAGTGTAAGCCAGGTCGATGGACGCCAACTGCCCCAGCTTCGGGCGATTGACGAAGAAAGTGCAATGATCCTGCCAATGGGCGGGAACGGACTGGCGCACCGCATCATCACCGGAATCCTCAGTGATGAAGACCTCGCGGATATCCGCCGTATTGAAGGCGTCGAAGCTCTCAAGCGTGCGCTTCAACAGGTCAAAGCGACCGCAGCTGGTCACAACAAGGGTGATGTCGCTCTGTTCGGAAAATCGCACGTGGGCACCAACAATAAATGGCCGCATTCAACGACCCGACGGATGTTACACGCCCAGCTTCAGGCGCAACTTTTCCAGCAGACTCAAGGGTGCACGCGGCCGCAACGGCGGTTCCAGCGCTTCGACAATGCGTTGGCCGATACGCGCAAAGCTGAACTGGCTGACGGCCAGGTCCTGGCCGTTACGCGCAATCTGCGCCGCCAACTGCGGATTGGCGCGCAACTCGGCGAGCTTTTCCTGCAACTGTGGGATGTCTTTATAGAACACCACGTTGACCTTGTCTTCGAAACCCAGGGCCTGGTTTTCCGCCGCGCCCTGGTCAAACGCCAGCAGCACGCAGCCACAGGCCATGGCCTCGAAATTCTTAATCATGTATTCGCCCATGCCCACATCGGCACTGACAAAAAAACGAATCCGATTGAGGGTCGCGCAGTACTCCTCACCGGACTTGGTGCGCGTCACCACCAGGGGCTCGACCTGCGCCAGCTCATCAAGCAACGCCTTGCGCCCACTGTAGGCTACGCTGTTGGTGCTGCCGACAAACGCCAGCTCGATGTCGCGCTCACGTTCCTGCGGCTGCAACAGCGCCTGGTCGTAACCCTTGGGCACGAACACCGCGTCAAAGCCTTCCTCACGCAAACGCTGAGACACCATAAAACCCGAGCTGATAACCCGCGCCCACGGCAAGCGGCGGTAATGCGCGCTGAATTTTCCGGTGTACTTGCAGGGGATGTAATTCTGGTAGGCATCGTGTTCGAGGATCACCAGGTTGGGGATCGTGCGGATAAACCCGGCCTGGCGGATCTCCTGCTTGAAGCGCAGGAAGAAGATGATGCGGTCGTACTGGGTCACATCCACTTCACGGCGAAAGTAACCGCGCAGGTTGCGCTGCTCGGCGCTGCTCAACCAGCGGGTATCGCAGTCGCAGTGCTCGGCAATGCCTTCGTAGAGACGATCAAGGATGGCGCGCTGTTCTTTCTGCACCAGCAATAAAACTTTCATGTTCTTCCTTTCACAGGTCACAAACGCCAGAACAATTCATGCCGCCGCACGGCCTTGCGGAAGAACTCGTTCTCCCCATAAGGCGAGCGCGCGCGCCCGGCCAATAAACGTTGCAACAGGCGCCGCACGCGTCGCTTGAAGGGCGGCGCCGGTTGCAGATCGTGCATCATGCCCAGCGCCATGGCCTTGTCACGCTGCTGCGCCAATGTCAGTGGCAGGCTGCACGGGTGCAGTGCCTGGGTTGCATCGAACAACGGCGGCAAGGCAATGCCGTGGCCCGCATCGCCCATGGGCCAGCGGTCGTTGTCATGCAGGTGGTTGGCGTAGCCGAGGATGGTGGTCGGCTGCCACTCCAGACCTTGCAGGGCTTCCATGACGGCACTCTGCGCACAGATGTGGTCAGGGTGCGGGTCCAGCGCCGAGTACGGCAGCACGATGACTTCCGGGCGCGCCATCAACAACACTTGGCGCAGATCGGCCAACAGGTTGTTCCAGGTCGGCAGGCCGTCGCTGTCCGCGGGCAGCGGGAACGGGTTGAATTGGCGAAACGGGCGCACGTCCGTCAGCTCGGCTTCACGGGAGGCAAACGGCAAGTCCGGCGCGGCCTGCATCGCCTGCAATTGCAGGCAGAAGTAGCCCAGTTGCACACAATGCGCCTGCGGCACACCGGCCCACAGCGGCACGGCAATGCTGTCCCAGGCACGCAGGCGGCCTTTGATACGCGCGGCTTCCACCGCGTCCAGGCCCATCTGCTGGTAGTGCTCGGCTTCGATTTCGCCCGCCGTGAGGGTGACGATCCAGGGTTTTTCCGCCTGGCTGTACAGCCCGAAAGCGGCCAGTTCGGCATCGTCGGCGTGGGGCGCGATCACCATGACGCGCTGCTGGCGAAAGTCCGGGTGGGTCCAGGCCCACAGGCGCGGCGTGCCGAGCAGGCGGCAATGGCGACCGCGCAGGTGCAGCTCGCTCAACGGCAAGCCGCTGAGGTTCAGGTAGCGCACACCGTTGACGCCACGTTCGAAGGTTTGCCGGTCGTCACCCAGCTCAATGCTTGGGTCAAGAAAGCGTCCCAGCCAGGTGCTTTTGACCTTGATCGCCAGTACCAGCGTGGTGTCCGCCTCCACGGGCTGATCCAGCACCAAGCGCCCGTTCTCCAGGCGCACACCCGCCAGCTCGGCATCCGCCGAGAACCGGTATTGATAGTCTTCGTTGGGCGCATAAAACAGATGGTCGGCAAACCAGGCTTCGTGGGCGACCCAGGCCAGCACCGCCAGCAGCAACGGCAACCACCAGGCCACCAGGATGCCCACCAGCACCAGCAGCAACACGCCGACCATCAGCGCCGTGCGCTTGTTGCGCCGGTGACGCTTGAGCAATTGCTGCTTGCGGGTCATACGCACAATACCTGCACAGGGTTGCACCAACGGTCCTTGTATTCGCGGTCGGCGCGACCGAAGGAAAACCGCAACGGCTTGCCGACTTCACGGGCCTGTTCCCAGGCGCTTTGGGTATTGAGAAAACTCAGCACGCTGCCAGGGCTGAAGGCGCGGGTTTCGGGGTCGACCCCGCCGTTGACGTACTCCACGCTGATCCACTCCGGCGACTCGACCCGGTACACCAACTGGATGGCGATGGGCGCATCGTTGAGAAAGATCACCGAGCCGATCAGCCACTCGCGCAGCAACTCGATCACCTCTGCCAGACGCTCGGCGCCCGTGGCTTTAAAGCCCCAGCGGCGCAGGAACAGGTCGCAGTAGATGGACGCCAGCTCCGCGCTGGAAAACTCGCTGACCGGCCGCACCACGCCGCCCGCCTCTTCCAGCAAACGCAGTTCGCGGCGCTGGTTGTAGCGAAACTTCTTCGACAGTTCTTCCGGGGTACGCGCCATGGCCAACTGCTCGGCCTGGGGCTTGAGGCCGCTGAAGCGGCCTTCGTTGAGCGTCGACAGGTAACGCGCACGCTGGCGCAGCGGCGCCTGCGCATCGGCGGCGGCCGGCAGGATGATCTCGGCATTGCCCAGGTCAAACAGGCCCTTCTTGCCGCTGCGCTTGAGCACGTCCTTGGACAAGGCCAGGTCGCGCCCCCACGTGGCAATGCACGCCTTGAGTTCACCGGCCTGTTCCCAGGCCAGGTAACGCACGGGAATATCCGCCAGCCCGGCCAGGCGCTCGATCACGTGCGGATGCGTCGCGACGCTGCCGCCAAAACGCTGCCAGGCCTCGCTGTAGGCAGGTGCATCGACGACGGACCAGCCACGCTCGCGCCAGCCTTGGAATCGATTGAGCATCAAGCCCTCGCGGTCAGTTCAATAACGTGTGGCAGTTGCCAGAAAGCGTCGCGCACCGCCTGGTCCGAGAACCGTGCGTGCAGGCGCTCCAGCATCATCTCGGCGCACTGGCGCTGCTGCTGTTGATCCATCCCGGCCAGGTGCCCCAGGCCTTGGGCCAGGTGCTCGGCATCGCCGAAGGGGAACAGGATGCCCACGCCTTCGACCACCTCCTTGGCACCGCCGCAGGCCGTGGCCAGCAACGGCACGCCGGCGGCCATGGCTTCCAGCAGCACCATGCCGAAGGGTTCGTGGTCGGAGCTCAGGGCAAACACATCAAAGGCGCGGAAATAGCGGCGCGCATCCGGCACTTGGCCGAGGAACCGCACCTTGTCGGCAATCCCCAGCTCGCGGGCCAGTTCCTTGAGGTCCTGCTCCAGGCGACCGGTGCCGAGAATCGCCAGGCGGCTTTCGCCGGGCAACTGTGGCAAGGCCAGGGCGAAGCCCTTGAGCAGCGTGGCCTGGTCCTTGTCCGGGTGCAGGCGGCCGACGTTGCCGACCACCCATTCATCCGGCGAGAGCCCGAGGGCGTCCCGCGCTTCATCCTTCGAGACCTGCAATGCTTGCATGGCCTCGACATCGATGCGGTTGTACAAGGTCTGGATACGCGCCGCCGGCCAGCTCGGCAGGCAACGGCGGATGTCGTCGCGCACGGCGTCGGAGACACCCAGCAAGCTCAAGCGCTTGCGGAAAATCGACGCAAACAGGCGGCGGCCACGGCGCTGGTAATCACCAAACGCGTGGTGCACGCCAATCACCTGCAAGCGCGTGGCGAGCAAGGCGACGTAGATCGGCTTGGCGCGGTGCGCGATGCAGAAACTGAAATTGCGCGAGGCCGCGATCTTGCGCAGCTCGGCGATGGCGCCCAGCTTGAGGCCACGAATGGCCTTGGAGCTGAACTCCATGAACAACACTTCATCGGAGGCGCAACCGGCCGCGACCTCAGGGTCGGCGACCCCGGTGAGAAACACCGTGGTCACCTTGTAGCCCTTGCCCGCGAACAGGCTGGCGTACTGACGGGCACAATCGAGGAACGGCCCGTCATAGCCGTGGCAGAACTGCAGGACGTGGCGATCAGCCGAGCGTGTCATAAGGGTCCACGCCATCCTTGACCACCAGGATGTCTTCCATGATGAGGTACTGCAGGTCGGAGCCGAAGAACATGTCCAGCGCGTCTTTCGGCGAGCAGATCATCGCTTCGCCACGACGGTTGAGCGAGGTGTTCAGCGACACGCCGTTGCCGGTCAGCACTTCCAGCTCTTTCATCATGTCGTAGTAGCGCGGGTTGTATTCGCGCTTGAGCACCTGGGCGCGGGAGGTGCCATCTTCATGGACCACTTCCGGCACGCGGGTCTTCCACTCTTCCGACACTTCAAAGGTGAAGGTCATGAACGGCGCCGGGTGATCGACCTTAATCATCTGCGGGGCCACGGTGTCGAGCATCGACGGGCAGAAAGGCCTCCAGCGCTCGCGGAACTTGATCTGGTGGTTGATGCGGTCAGCCACGCCGGTGGCGCTTGGGCAACCGATGATCGAACGACCGCCCAAGGCACGCGGACCAAACTCCATGCGGCCCTGGAACCAGGCCACCGGGTTGCCGTCGACCATGATCTTGGCGATGCGCTTAGGCATGTTCTCGATCTTGCGCCATACCGGCTTGCTCTCGTGCTTGGCGCACGCGGCAATCACTTCTTCGTTGCTGTAGGACGGGCCGAGGTAGACGTGTTCCATCTTCTCCACCGGCACACCACGGGCGTGGGACACGTAGGCCGCTGCACCCACCGCAGTACCGGCATCGCCGGACGCCGGTTGCACAAACAGCTCTTTCACGTCGTCGCGGGCAATGATCTTCTGGTTCAGCTTCACGTTCAGCGCGCAACCGCCGGCGAAGGCCAGCTTGCCGGTGTCCTTGAGGATGTCGCCCAGGTAGTGGTCGATCATCTGCAAGGCCAGCTTCTCGAACAGCGCTTGCATGCTGGCGGCGTAGTGGATGTACGGCTCGTCGGCGATGTCGCCTTCGCGCTTGGGACCCAGCCACTCGATCAGTTTTGGCGAGAAGTAGAACCCCTTGCCCTTTTCTTTGTAGCGACGCAGGCCGATGACGTTGGCGTAGTCGGTGTTGATCACCAGCTCGCCATTTTCAAACGAGGCCAGGCGCGAGAAATCGTATTTGCTGGCGTCGCCGTACGGCGCCATGCCCATGACCTTGAACTCGCCGTCGAGCATCTCGAAACCGAGGAACTCGGTGATCGCGCCGTACAGGCCGCCGAGGGAGTCTGGGTCGTAGAATTCCTTGATCTTGTGGATCTTGCCGTTCTCGCCGTAGCCGAAGAACGTGGTGGCGTACTCACCTTTACCGTCGATGCCGAGGATCGCGGTTTTCTCCTGGAAGCCGGAGCAGTGGTAGGCGCTGGAAGCGTGGGCCAGGTGGTGTTCAACCGGTTCGATCTTGATTTTCTTCGGATCGAAGCCCAGTTGCTCCAGGCACCAGACGATCTTGTTGCGATAGCGCTTATAGCGCCGGTTGCCCATCAGGATCGCGTCAAGGGCGCGGTCCGGGGCGTACCAGTAACGCTTGGCGTAGTGCCAGCGCGCCTCGCCGAACAGGCTGATCGGGGCGAATGGGATCGCCACTACGTCAACGTCGGAAGGCTTGATGCCGGCTTGTTCCAGGCAGAACTTCGCCGATTCGTAGGGCATGCGGTTCTTTGCATGTTTGTCGCGTACGAAGCGCTCTTCTTCGGCGGCCGCGATCAGCTTGCCGTCGATATACAAGGCTGCGGAAGGATCATGGCTAAGGGCGCCGGACAGGCCAAGAATCGTCAATGCCACAGGGGTCTAGCCTCTTTTAGTCTGCATGCAGGCGGGTTACGCCGCGAAAAAGTGTGCTTCCCGCCTGGGCGAGAAACAGCTAAAGGGCGGGATTATAGCTTAAAAGCAGTGGGGAGCTGTTAGCGGCAAGCTGCAAGGCGATGGGTGTCGTCAGGTAGCACGGTTCTAAAGTCGCAGCCGGAGGATTCGTTAAACAGTGACAGAATCGCTAGAATCCCGCGTTTGCCGCACCTTACCTGGTTATCTGATGAAAATTGTGGGTCCCGTTCACTTCACCTTTATTGCCGGCATGCTCGGTTTTTGCAGCCTCGCGATGGGCGACGAAATGCCGCTGGTCCTCGACCCCAGCGTCATCACCGGCTCGCGCAGCGCCAGCCCGACGTTTGACCTGCCGTACTCGGTGGACGCCATCAGCCGCGAACAGATCAGCGATGGCCAACTCGGTATCAATGCGTCCGAAGTGCTGTCCCGTGTCCCCGGCCTGGTGGTGCAGAACCGCCAGAACTATGCCCAGGACCTGCAAATCTCTTCCCGTGGCTTCGGCGCCCGCTCGGCGTTTGGCGTGCGCGGCCTCAAGCTGATCGCCGACGGCATCCCCGCCAGCACCCCGGACGGCCAGGGCCAGGCGGCCACGTTCAACCTCGACACCGCCGAGCGCATCGAAGTCCTGCGCGGCCCGGCGGCCACCCTTTACGGCAGCAACGCGGGCGGCGTGATCCAGATGTTCTCCCGCGACGGCGAAGGCCCGCCGCGCATCGGCGCCGAAACCCTGGTGGGCAGCGACGGCATGAGCAAAAACCACCTGACCGCCGAAGGCGCCGCCAACGGCGCGGGTTTCGTGCTCGACGCCTCGCGCATGGACACCGACGGCTACCGCGACCACAGCAGCGCACGGCGCGACCAGACGTTTGCCAAGCTCAACTTCCAGCCGGATGACGACAGCAAGCTGGCGCTGATCTACAGCAGCCTGGAGCAGAACGGGACGCAGGATCCGTTGGGGCAGACGTGGGACGCGTACAAGGCAGACCCGCGTTCGGTGGCGGCCGGTGCGCTGACGTACAACACGCGCAAAAGTATCGATCATCAGCAATTGGGGATGAATTACGAGCGGTATATCGGCGATGCGACGTTGCAGGTGAATGCGTATACGGGGCGGCGGAGTGTGATTCAGTACTTGTCGATTCCCAAAGGCACACCGGCCAACGAGCGTGGCGGCGGCGTCGTGCAATTTGACCGCAAGTTCTATGGTGGCAGCGTGCGCTGGATGCAGCCCATCGAGAGTGCACCGGGCGAGCTGATGATTATCACCGGCCTGGACTTCGATCAAAGCGAAGACAGCCGGCATGGCTATCAGAACTACAGCGGCACGACCCTCGGTGTAAAAGGCCAGCTACGTCGTGATGAAATCGATACCGCGCGCAGCCTTGATCCGTATATCCAGGCCAACTGGGCCCTGGGTGACTGGACCCTGCAAGCGGGTGTGCGCCACAGCACCATGGAGCTGGACGTTGACGATCAATACTTGAGCAACGGCGACTCCAGCGGCAATAAGACCTATCAGAAAAACACGCCGTCGATGAGCGTGATGTACGCCTTCACGCCCGAGCTGCACGGCTATGTCAGCGCCGGCAAAGGTTTTGAAACACCGACCCAGGCAGAATTGGCCTATGCGCCAGGTAACGTCGAAGGCTTCAACTTCGGCCTTAAACCGTCTGAAAGCACTCAATATGAAATGGGCCTTAAGGCGCAGCTGAACAACACACGGATCAACGCGGCGGTATTCCAGATCACCACAGAAGATGAGCTGGTGGTCAGCCAATCGCTCCAGGGCCGTACCAGCTACCAAAACGCCGGCCGCACCCTGCGCCGCGGCTTCGAACTGGGCATCGAAAGCCAACTCAGCGAACAGTGGAGCACCAACCTCGCCTACACCCGCCTGCAAGCCACCTACGACAGCGACTTCGTCAACAACGCGAAGACTATCGAGAAGGGCAACTATCTGCCCGGCGTGCCGCAAACCACCCTGTTCGCCGAACTCAACTGGAAGCCCCGCGACTGGGTCAGCACCGCGATCGAAGGCATGTACCGCAGCAAGGTCTATGTCGAAGACACCAACAGTGAACGTGCCGCTCCGGCTTATAGCGTCTTCAACTGGCGGGCCCGCTTCGAACAGAAGGTCGAGCACTGGACCTTCCACCAGACCCTGCGCCTGGACAATCTGCTGGACCGCCAGTACGTCGGCTCGGTGATCGTCGGCGACAGCAACAACCGCTACTACGAAGCCGCCCCCGGCCGCTCGTGGTACGCCGGTGCCGGCGCCGAATACACATTCTAAAATCACCACAACTCAAATCTGGAAGCAGGCTTGTGTGGGAGCTGGCTTGCCTGCGATAGCGATGCATCAGGCACTGATGTGCAAACTGACACGCCGCCTTCGCGGGCAAGCCCGCTCCCACATTTGGATCTGCATACATCAGGAACTTGCGGCAGGACGCCGGTTTGGCTTGTGTGGGAGCTGGCTTGCCTGCGATAGCGGTGTATCAGGCACTGATGTGCAAACTGACACGCCGCCTTCGCGGGCAAGCCCGCTCCCACATTTGGATCTGCATACATCAGGAACTTGCGGCAGGACGCCGGTTTGGCTTGTGTGGGAGCTGGCTTGCCTGCGATAGCGGTGTATCAGGCACTGATGTGCAAACTGACACGCCGCCTTCGCGGGCAAGCCCGCTCCCACAT
>NZ_JANLGL010000057.1:0-7181 GCF_024655625.1 Pseudomonas sp. 18.1.10 | reverse complement strand
CAGGCACTGATGTGCAAACTGACACGCCGCCTTCGCGGGCAAGCCCGCTCCCACATTGATTTGTTCCCACATTTCGACCGCGATCAGACCTGCGCTGGCAACCGCTGGTCGATGAGCTTGTACAACGCACTCTCCGACGACCAGTTACGCATAAACCGCGCACGATCCTTGGCGTACGCCTGAGCGAAGCTGGCATCGCTGCTGTGTTGGCGCATGGCGTCCAGGTCGATCAGCGACCAGCGATCCTTGTCCCAGAACAGGTTGTGACCCTTGAAATCGCCATGGCTGATGCGCTCGCGGATCAGCTCGGCGAACAGGTGGTCGAGGGCCAGCAGTTCGTTTTCCGGCGCATCACCCTGCTCAACGTAAGGCGCAAAACGCTCGATGATGTCCGGCCCTGCCAGGTGCTCGGTGACCAGGTAAGCCCGGCTGCGCAGCCAGAAAAAGCGTTTCTCCAGGACCGCCAGCGGCTTGGGTGTGGCGATGCCAAGGAACGCCAGGCGATTGCCTTCGCGCCAGGAATGCCAGGCCCGGCTCGGGCGCCAGAAGCGCTTGAGCCAGTGGGCGAAGCCCTTGATGTTGTAGCGCTTGATTACCAGCGGGCGGCCTGCCACGTCGACCTTGGCCACGGTGGCCGCGCCGCCCGTCTTGAACAGATGACCCTGGTCGAGCAAGGCATCGGCCTGCGCCAGTACGGGCAACAAAACGACCTCTTCTTCACGACGGATCGCACGCAGGGCAAACGGCCCGCGCAAGACACTGAACAGCGTACATTCGCGGCCGACCTTGTTGAGGAAGTCCTTCAACCGCCACGCGCTGACCTTGCGCACCTGTTTTTCCAGGGCCTCCAGCGGCAAGGCGTGTTCGCCGTTGCTCAGCAGGTAGTACACCAGCAGCTCTTCGGTAAACGGTGCGAGGTTTTTCGGCAACTGGGCAAAAAACACCCCGAGGTTCTCCAGCACGCGGTTGCGCGACAGCGGCTTGCCCGCCTCTTCAACGCGAATCCCGGCGCCGTCGATCAAATACAGTTTGTCGCCCTGGCGCAGCAGGTTGTCCAGGTGCAAGTCTTCCTGCCACAGGCCCTTGGCGTGCATCTGCGCAATCGCGCCCAGTGCTTCGGCAAGTACGGCGGTTTGTTCGTCGGCCAGCGACGGCAACCCTTCGACGGCCTGCCAGGCATCCGCCAGGCTTTCAGCGCCGTCGATGAACTCAAAGAGCAGCCAGCCGCCCTCGCCGTCCTGCAAGCCATCGGCCAGCAATTGCGGTGTGGTCAGGCCTTGCTCGGCGAGCAGCAGCACGCCGGTCAATTCACGCTGAAAATGCCGCGCCGCCTTGCTGCCCACCAACAACTTGGCCAGCACCGGGCGCCCGCGCCACACCGCCGCGCCCACGTAGCGCTCGCCCGGCAATACACGCAACAGCCTCAGCAGCTGCAGCTGGCCAGGGCCGGCCGCGTCGGCCAGCTCGATGGTCAGGGGCAAGTCAGGGGTACGGCCGGCAGTTTTCAGCTCGGACAAACGCATCAACGGTTTTCCTTGTGGCTACGACGGGCGCTCAGGCGCTGGTACCACGTGGCGACCAGTGCACTGTCCTCGGGCTGATCGAGGTACGCCGCCAACAGTTGGCGCACCTGCACATCAGACCATTGTGGTGCGCGGCGCAACAACGGTTCCAAATCCTTGACCCGATCACGCCAGCCGAACAGCAGCGGGCGGGTTTTCTCCAGGTCGATCAACTGCGCGGCATAACCGTCGCCGGTGGCCTGCAGGAAAATATGCTTGGGATAAAAACAGCCGTGCACCTGGCCGACGCTGTGCAGCCGACGGGCCAGTTGGCCGCACGCCAGCAGGATCGCAGCGTGCTGGGCATCGCTCAGTTGCGGCCACTCGTCGAGCAGTGAATCCAGGTCATTCCAGCCGTCGAGTGCGCGGGTTAGCAGCATCGCGCGGTGCTCACCGGCCACCTTGCGCTCGCCGTAGAACGCCGCCTGCAACGCCGGGATACCGAGCTTGCGGTAGCGGCTGATATTGCGAAATTCCCGCGAGAAACTCGGCTCGCCAAACGGCCGGTGCAGGCTGCGCGTCAGGTAGTTGCTCTGGCGCTTGAGGTAATAGCCATGGCCGTCGAGCTCCAGGCGAAACACGCTGCTCCAGCCGCCACGGCTGGTGTTCGGCTCGTCCACCGCGTCCAGCTGCTTGGCCCACAGCGCGTCAAACGTGGCCAGGCCGTGGCGCTCCAGCAGCGCACGGTCCTCGGCCGCCAGGAAGTCAGTCATTCGCGCCCCTCAAAAAACTTCACCACGTGGCGAATCCGCTGTTTGTCCGACGCGCTCAGGTGCCGGCGCTGACGGTATTGCATGTAGAAACGCAGGCGCTGGGTGGCCGACAGGTGATACTTGGCCACCTTGTCGAGGCAGGCCAGGTCCTTGGTGATGCGGTACTTGAGCCAGAACCCGCGCCAGAAATCGCCGTTGGGGCAATCGATCAGGTACAGGGTCTGCTGGTCGTCGATCAGCAGGTTGCGCCACTTCAAGTCGTTATGGGTGAAGCGGTGGTCGTGCATGGTGCGCGTGTATTCGGCGAGCTGGCGGCTGACCGCATCGACCCACTTGGGATCGTGCAGGCGCGCGTCGTCGCGGTCGGCGAGCACCGACAGGTCTTCGGTGCGCGGCAGCTCGCGGGTAATCATCGCGCCACGGTCATACGCCAGGCCGTTGCGCTCCAGGCCCCAGGCGATCACATCAGCGGTGGGAATACCCCACTTGGCGAAGCGCTTGAGGTTCTGCCATTCGGACTTGACCCGCGGCTTGCCCAGGTAACGGCGCAGGCCCTTGCCGGCGCCGGTGTAACGCTTGACGTAGTAATTGACCCCGTCACGCTCGACACGGATCACCTCCGACAGCGGGTCGTGGGTCAGTTGCTCGCCTTGCAGGGCGAATACCGCCTCAAGGCTGCCAAAATCATCCGCCAGGTTGGCGTAGGCCGGTTCCAGGTTCCAACCCGCCATCAGATCGCATCCCCGTAACGTTGTTTGCGTGCGTAGAGCTTGTCGGCCTTGCGTTGCATCAGGCTCAGGGACGCCGATTGCTCGGCGAGGATCTGGCGCAGCGGCTGGCGGAAGTAGCCCTTGAGGAAGCGCAGCTTGTCGCGCCGGGTCAGGCCGATGTCCAGCGCCGAGTAGTACAGCGCGGACAAATCCTTGTCGCGCCAGCGCAGCGGCAAATGCGCGCGCAATTGGGCACGGTGCAGGTCGATCACCGACAGCTTGATGTCTTTCGCGTCGATGGGCTTCGCGGTGTCCAGCAGAAAGTGGCACAGGTAGCAGTCGCGATGGTTCACGCCGCCCCGGTGCATATCGCCGACCATGCGCGCCAGCTCAAAGGTGAGCGCATGGCGCAATACCGGCGCAGGCGGTTCGGCGACCCAGTTGATCGTCAGGTCTTCGAGGCTGACGGTGGGCGCCAGCTCTTCGGTGATGATGAACGAGTGCTGGTCCGCCGGGTTGCTGCCCTTTTCGCCAAACGCCACGCCGGTCATGGTCGGCACGCCGAGGGCTTGCAGGCGATGGATCGCTGCCCACTCCAGGCCCGCGCCGAGTACCGGCAGCTTGGCGGTGATCAGGTTCTTGAAGATCTCGCCCCAGCCAATGCCACGGTGGATCTTCACGAAATACGGACGACCCTCGACCACAGTGCGCAATGTGCGCCGCGCCGCCAGTTCACGGAATACTTCGCCTTGCAGTTTCTCGACTTCAGCGAAGGCGTCACGCCCGGCCCATAACGTCTTGAACGGTTCGGCAAGAATCAACTTC
The DNA here is from genome assembly GCF_024655625.1 of Pseudomonas sp. 18.1.10. Lineage (NCBI taxonomy): Bacteria > Pseudomonadati > Pseudomonadota > Gammaproteobacteria > Pseudomonadales > Pseudomonadaceae > Pseudomonas > Pseudomonas sp. 18.1.10. Next base: position 3,371 of record NZ_JANLGL010000057.1, on the reverse strand, counting down.
ATCGTTTCGGCTCCGCCAGAATCACATCCGCAGCGTGCTGCGGCATGCTGTAGAGGTCGGCCGTCTCGGCGAACGCCAACCCATTGCGGCCCCAGGCCGCGCGCTGTGCAGTGTCGCTGAGCATTTGCGTCAGGTACGCGTTGAGCTGTGTTTGTTCAAACGGCTCATCCAACACCTTGCCGCAGTCGGCTTCGGCGATGTAGTGGGCATAACCACACACCGCCGAGACCAGCACCGGCAACCCGGCCACCAGGGCTTCGAGCAACACGGTGCCAGTGTTTTCGTTGTACGCCGGGTGGATCAACAGGTCGGCCCCCAGCAGGAAACGCGGGATATCACTGCGGCCCTTGAGGAACTGCACGTTGTCCCCCAAGCCCAGCGTGGCGCTTTGCAGTTGGAATACCTTGGGGTCGTCCTGGCCGATTACAAACAGACGCGTGCGTTTTTTCAGCTCCGCCGGCAGTGCGGCCACGGCCTTGAGGCTGCGGTCGACGCCCTTGGTCTTGAAGCCGGAGCCGATTTGCACCAGCAGCAGGTCGTCGTCACCGAGGTTGAATTCCTGGCGGAAGCCTTCGCGGATTTCAGCCGCATTCGGCGGCGCGCGACGGTCCTGGGCGATGCCCGGCGGCAGCAGGTGGAAGCGCTCCAGCGGCGTGTCGTAATGCTTGATGAACAGCGGCTGCTGCACTTCGGAAATCATCAGCACTTCGGTCTTGGCGTCCTTGGCAAACACCGCGCGCTCGTACTCGGCGAAGTGTTTGTAGCGGCCAAAGTAGCGGTACAGCGAGTGGCGCAGGTTTTGTGCCTTGTCTTCAAAGCAGCCGTCGGCGGCGTAGTAGACGTCCAGGCCCGGCATTTTGTTGAAGCCGATCAGGCGATCCACCGGGCGCTTGGCCAAGTCGGCGGCCATCCAGGCGCTGAGCTTTTCGTTGCGCCGATGATTGAAGAACGCCTTGACCGGCGCCACCAGCACTTCGAAGCCGGGCGGGATGTCACCTTCCCAGATCAGCGTGTACACACGGATCTGGTGGCCGCGCTGCTGGCACTCCAGGGCGATGCGCATGAAGTCGCGCTGCAAGCCGCCGAAGGGGAAGTATTTGTACAAAACGAAAGCCAGTTGCATCAGTGCAGCTCCTCAGCCAATAACAACGTGCTCAGTCGGCTGGCCACACGCTCAGGGTTCAGGCGCGTGAAGCACAGGGGCGACTCGCGCTTGAGGTCGAACCGACGCAGGTCGTCGGCCGTCGGTTGATAGGTACAGTGCTTTTGCAGGCACGGCGCGCAGGGGAAGTCGCTGCCCAGGTGAATCTGGCCCTTGCCGTATGCGCCGGTCAGGCCCGGGTTGGTGGGGCCGAACAGGGAAATGGTCGGCACATCCAACGCGGCGGCCAGGTGACCGAGGCCGGTGTCCACTGCCACACAGGCGCGGGCGCCGGCCAGCACGCGGGCGACGCCAGCCAGGTTCAGCTTGGGCAACACTTCGGCGTTCGCCAGGCCGTGGGCCAGGCGGTCGGCGCGGGCCTTTTCGGCGGCGTTGCCCCAGGGCAACTTCACGTCCACACCGAGGCGGCCCATGCGTTCGGCCAGCTCGCGCCAGTAGGCTTCGGGCCAGTGCTTGGTGTCCCAGGTGGTGCCGTGCAGCAGCAGGACGAAGGGTTTTTTCGGCGGCAGGCCGAGCAGTTTCTCCACGCTCAGGCCGTAGTCGCCCAGGCCCTTGGGCAGGTCATAACCGAGGGCCACGGCAAACAGTTGGCGCAGGCGCTCCACCGCGTGTTGGCCACGGGCCACGGCCAGGCGTCGGGAGTAGAAGCGCGCGGCCATCGGCTCACGGGCGGAATTCTTGTCGAAACCGGCCACTGGCGCGCGCACGTAGCGGGTCAGCCAGGCGCTTTTGAGCAGGCCTTGGGCGTCGATCACCAGGTCGTACTTGGTCGCCTGGATGCGCTGCTTGAAGCGCCGCCACTCGCCACTCTTGAGGGTCTGCCAGATGTTTTTGCGCCAGCGGCGAATCGCCACCGGGATCACCTTGTCGACCGCTGGGTGCCAGGTGGGAATCTCGGCGAAGCCTTCTTCTACCACCCAGTCGAATTGAATGCCCGGGATCGCCCGCGCGGCATCGGTGAGTGCCGGCAAGGCGTGGATCACGTCGCCCAGGGATGAGGTCTTGATTACCAGGACGCGCAAACTATCGGACCTCGACCGCAGCGCCTTGCAACCGCTGCAAGGCTTCGTTGACCGGCTGCGGCAGCAACTGGCGCATGCAGTTGTAGTGGCCAAAACGGCAGGTGCGTTCAAAACACGGGCTGCACTCCAGGCCCAGGCGCACCACTTCGACCTTGTCGGCCAGCGGCGGGGTGAAACCCGGCGACGTGGAGCCGTACACCGCCACCAACGGGCGGTTCAGCGCCGCCGCGACGTGCATCAGGCCGGAGTCGTTGGACACCACCGCATCGGCGCAGGACAGCAGGTCGATGGCCTCGGCCAGCGACGTATCGCCGCTGAGGTTCACCGCCTCTTCGCGCAGGCCGGGGATCAGGCGCTGGCGAATGTCTTCGCCCACCGGGTGATCCTTCTTCGAACCAAACAGCCACACCTGCCAGCCTTCGCGGATTTTCATCTCGGCGACCTTGGCGTAGTGCTCCGACGGCCAGCGCTTGGACTCGCCAAACTCGGCGCCCGGGCACAGCGCCAACACCGGGCGATCCAGGGTCAGGCCGAACTTGGCCAGGGCGGCATCGCGGCTCACGGGGTCGATCTGCAGGCTCGGGCGCGGATACGGCTTGGGCAACTCGGCCCCCGGCTCGTACGCCAGGGCCATGAAGCGCTCGATCATCAGCGGGTAACGCGCTTTATCGAGGGTGCGCACGTCATTGAGCAGCACGTAGCGGAATTCGCCGCGCCAGCCGGTGCGCTTGGGGATGCCGGCGAAGTACGGCACCAGCGCCGACTTCAGCGAGTTGGGCAGCAGGATCGCCTGGTCGTAGTGGCCGGCCAGGGATTTGCCGATGCGCCGGCGGGTCGCCAGCTCCAGGGCGCCGTGGCCGAGCGGGAAGCTCAAGGCCGCGCGCACTTCGGGCATGCGTTCGAGGATCGGACGGCTCCACTCAGGGGCGAGCACGTCGATCTGGCAGTCGGGATGACGTTGTTTCAGGCACTGGAACAGTGTCTGCGCCATCACCATGTCACCGACCCAACTGGGCCCAACGATCAGAATATTCATGTAGTTTCCACAAACGATGCGGGGAGGCTTATGCCTCCCCGCCTCGATAATTACTGTAGGTCATGGTTAGCCCGGTACTAGCTGTGTGTGGGAGCGGGCTTGCTCGCGAAAGCGCAGTGTCAGTCACTGAAAATATTGACTGATATACCGC
>NZ_JANLGL010000056.1:0-31888 GCF_024655625.1 Pseudomonas sp. 18.1.10 | reverse complement strand
AAGCGGAGTGTCAGTCAGCATATGTATGACTGATCCACCGCCTTCGCGAGCAAGCCCGCTCCCACACAAGCCCGCTCCCACACTAGTTTGTGTACACCTTCAGTTTTATGGCCATCAATCACCCCGCTGAATACTTCTTCAACAACCCTTAGCCACAGGACTAGGGTACGCATCAGGTTGCATAACAATAAAAAAGCAGGATGCAGCAATGACCGCCATGACACGCTGCCTGGACCGTCCTGGATTCATGCCCCGGCTGTCCGCCCACCATCTGCTGCGCCCGCGCCTGGCCGCGCCGTTGTTGGCGGCGCAGGCCCGGGTCAAATTGCTCTGCGCCCCCGGCGGCAGCGGCAAGAGCGCGTTGCTGGCCGAGTGCGCCTTGCAGGCGCCCAACGGTTGCCAGGTGTATTGGCTGCCGCTCAATGGCATCACCCTCAGCCCGCTGGAACTATGCCAGCGCCTGGCCCTGAATCTGGGCCTGCCCTTTACCGATGAAGCCACGCTGCTGCTCGACCTCGCTCGTTGGCAGGCCCCGGCGTGGTTGTTCCTCGATGATTTCAGCCGCCTGCCCGCGCCCGAGCTGGACGCGTTGCTCGACCGCCTGCTCACGGCCAGCAGCCCGGCGTTGAGCTGGTGGCTCGGCGCCCGTCGCCGGCCGATCTGCAACTGGCCGCGTTTGCTGCTCGACGATGAATTGCTGGAGTGCAGCAGCACCGAATTAGCCTTCAATGCTGCGGAAATCCAGCCGCTGCTCTGCCCCGGACACAGCGTGGACAGCGTCATGCAGTTCAGCGCCGGGTGGTGCGCCGGTGTGCGCATCGCCTTGCTCGGCGACGGGCACCCGGACAAGACCCTGCTCGACTACCTGCAACACGAACTGTTCAGCACCTTACCCGCCGAGCTCGCCGAGGCGTGGCGCGTGCTCGCCCATCTGCCGCGTTTCAACGCCGGCTTGTGCGAGCACCTGTTCGGCTTTGGTGACGGCGACCAGTACCTGCACGACTTGCAGGCCCTCGGCGCCTACATCCAACCGTGGGAAGACGCCGCCGACTGGCTGCAAGTGTTCCCGCCCCTGGCGCACTTGTTGCGCGATGAACCCTGGCCAGCCAAACGCTCCTGGCACCGGCGGGCGTGCCAGTGGTTCACCGCCGAACAGGACTGGCAAGCAGCATTCGAACAAGCGTTGCTGGCCGAGGAGTACGAGGTGGCGGTGAGCCTGTTGCAACACTTCAGTTTCGAGGACCTGTTTCGCCAGCAAAACGCCGTGCTGCTGTTGCGCCTGCATGAGCAACATGGCGATGAATTGATGCTCGGTTCGGCGCAATTGGTCGGTTTGGTCACGGCGGCGTTGCTGTTTGCCGGGCGCTTCGACCAGGCGGCGCTGTGCATCGATCAGTTGGCGCGTTTTGCGCCGCAACCGACAGCGGCGCAACAGGCCTATCTGCTGGGGCGCTGGCAGGCGCAGTGGGGCTGGTTGCTGCACCTGCGTGGCGATGCCGATGGCGCGCGCGAGCATTTTCTCGAAGCCCTGCAAGCGTTGCCCGACAGCGCCTGGACATCGCGCCTGATGTGCCTGTCGGGGCTGACCCAGCAGGCCTTGCTGCGCGGCGAGTTGGACGTGGCCCAGGCCTTGAGCCGCGAGGCGCTGTGCCTGGCCCGCGCCCATGGTTCGTTGGTGCTGGAGGCGTTGCTCGAGTTGGACCACGCCCAGTTGCTGGAGCAGCGCGGCGCACCTTACCGCGCGCAAAGCCTGCTGGAAGGGGTGCAGGCGATGTTGCTCAAGCAGCGCCTCAAGGCCGGGCCGCTGGTGGGGCGGATCGCCTTGCGCCGTGGGCACCTGGCGTTGCGCCAAGGGCAGGACGTGCTCGCCGCCGAGTGTTTCGACGCCGGCTTGCCGATGTGCCTGCACAGCCAGGACAAGCGGGTGCTCTACGGTTTTCTCGGCCTGGCGCTGTTGGCGGCCAACCGGGGCGATTATGCCCAGGCCTTTGTCCAACTGCGCTACGCCGAGCGCCTGATGCAGCAGCGGCTGGTGCCGGAGTCGGTGTATCGCGCGGTGCTGCTGTTGGTCAGTGGGCACTTCTGGTTGCAGCAGGGTCGTGCCGAGTTGACGGTGGAGGCAGTGCGCCGGGTGTTGCGTCACTTCCGTGGGCCGCAGGCCAAGCAGGCGCCGCCGGCGACGTTGGAGTTGATACCGCGCCTGGAATACTTGCTGGTGCTGGCCGAGGTGAAACTGGGCTGTGCCGAACAACCGTTGCAGCGCTTGAGCGCCTTGCTGGCGACTGTTCAACAACGTGGCATGTTGTGCCTGGAAACCGAGCTGCACCTGGTGCTGGGCGAGGTGGCTTGGCAACTCGGCGACTCAGCCCAGGCGCGGCGTTCGTTGCAGGCCGGCTTGGAACTGGCGGCACGTTGCCAGGTGCAGCAGGCGATTCGCGAGTTGCGTTTGCGCTCGCCGGGGTTGTTGAGCGACGTGGGGCTTGAAGCGCAAGTGTCACCCGCCGGCACGGCAGAAAACCCCCTGAGCCAGCGCGAACTGGAAGTGCTGCAATTGATCGCCCAAGGCAGCTCCAACCTTGAAATTGCCGACCGCCTGTTTATCTCCCTGCACACGGTCAAGACCCACGCGCGGCGCATCCACAGCAAACTCGGCGTGGAGCGGCGCACACAAGCGGTGGCCAAGGCGAAGACGCTGGGCCTGATGGTTTAGGCGCAGAACGCTTGGCGGTATTCGCCGGGCGTGGCGCCCATGGCTTGGCGGAAGCGGCTGGTGAAGTGGCTGGCGCTGGAAAAACCGCAGATCAAGGCGATCTCGCCGAGGGGCAGGGCGCCGCCGCGCAGTAGCGCCTGGGCGCGGGTCAAGCGGCGCGCCAGCAGGTATTGATGGGGCGGCAGGCCGAAGCTTTGGCGGAACATCCGCGCAAAATGGTATTCCGACAGCGCACACAACCCGGCCAATTGGCCGAGGCTGATGGGGTCTTCCAGGTGCTGGTCGATGTACTCCACCAACAACCGCCGCTGGTACGCCGCCAACCCGCCTTTCAACCGTAGCCCGTCGCGCGCGCCGACCTGGCTGAGCAGGGTGTGGCTGAGCATTTCATGGGCCAGGCTGCTGGTCAGCAGGCGTTCGGCGGGTTCGTGCCAGTTGAGGGCGATCAACTGGTGGAAGCGCCGGGCTTGGCTGGCGTCCTCCAGGAAGGTGCTTTCGCGCAGTTGCAGCGCGCGCGGTTCGCGGTCGAGCAAGGTGACGCAACCGAGGGCGAACTGCTCCGGGCTGAAATACACGTGGGCCAGGCGGATCTCGCCATTGATTACCCAGGCCGACTGGTGCTCGGCCGGCAGGATGCACAGCTTGTCGGGGCCGCCCTTGGTGCCGGGCTGGTCGCGACGAAACGTGCCGGTGCCGCCGCCGATGTAGCAGGACAAGGTGTGATGGCTCGGCGCCTGGTAATCCTGGGCATCGTGATGGTTGCTCCACAAGGCCGCAGACAAACCGTCACCGAGCTCGGCGCAGGCTTCGAGGCGTGCGTTGGGCGAGCGGTTAAGGGCTTGGAAGACTTGCAGGGATTCCAGTTCGGGCATGGTGAGCACTCGTTGACGCCTTGCATCCTACTCCGCGGCGCTGGCGCTGTGATCCCGCTGGCCGACAAAAGCGCAAGAATCTGCAAGAGGCTTGCCCGGGTTGGGGGCGACACTGAGGCTCAATCGATGGAGCCCGCTATGAACCTTTCCCTGTATTTACTCACCGTGCTGATCTGGGGCACCACCTGGATTGCCCTCAAATGGCAGCTGGGCGTGGTGGCGATCCCGGTGTCCATCGTCTATCGCTTCGGCCTCGCCGCGCTGGTGCTGTTTGCGCTGTTGCTGCTCAGCCGCAAGTTGCAGGTGATGAACCGGCGCGGGCACTTGATCTGCCTGGCCCAGGGCTTGTGCCTGTTTTGCGTGAACTTCATGTGCTTTTTGACCGCCAGCCAGTGGATTCCCAGCGGCTTGGTGGCGGTGGTGTTTTCCACGGCGACCTTGTGGAACGCGCTGAACGCCCGGGTGTTTTTCGGCCAGCGGGTGGCGCGCAACGTGTTGATGGGCGGCGGCCTGGGTCTGGCCGGTTTGGGCTTTTTGTTCTGGCCGGAACTGGTCGGACACACCGCCAGCCCGCAGACCTTGCTCGGTTTGGGCCTGGCGTTGCTGGGGACCCTGTGTTTCTCGGCGGGCAATATGTTGTCGAGCCTGCAACAGAAAGCCGGGCTCAAGCCGCTGACCACCAATGCCTGGGGCATGGCTTATGGTGCGGCGATGTTGGCCACCTATTGCGCAGTGCGCGGGATTCCCTTCGAGATGGACTGGAGCGCGCGGTATATCGGCGCGTTGTGGTATCTGGTGATCCCGGGTTCGGTGATCGGGTTTACCGCGTACCTGACCCTGGTCGGGCGCATGGGGCCGGAGCGTGCGGCGTATTGCACGGTGCTGTTCCCGGTGGTGGCGCTGAATGTGTCGGCGTTTGCCGAGGGCTATCAATGGACCGGGCCGGCGTTGGTGGGGTTGGTGCTGGTGATGTTGGGGAATGTGTTGGTGTTCAGAAAGCCAAAGGCGACCTTGCCGGCGAACCCAATCCTCAAGGCAAAACACATCTAATGTGGGAGCGGGCTTGCTCGCGAAAGCGGTGTGTCAGTCAATATATCTGTCACTGATACAACGTATTCGCGAGCAAGCCCGCTCCCACACAAGCCAGCTCCCACATTTGACCGAGTTGACCGGCCTATTTGAGACCAAGGCGCTTGGCCATGCGGCCGAGGTTGGCGCGGTCGAGGCCGAGTTCGCGGGCGGCACTGGCCCAGTTGTGCTGATGGCGCTCCAGGCAGGCGCTGATGATCTGGCGTTGAAAGTGCTCGGTGGCCTGGCGCAGGTCGCCGGCGACCACGGGGATCTCGTCAACCCGGGCTTCGATGGCGGGCGCGGTGACATCGGGCAAGTCCAGGTCCTGGGCGCTGAGGCTGAGAATCTTCGGCCGCTCGCGGCAGTTGCCCAGGGCTTTCAGCGCGCTGCGGCCGATCAAGTGCTCCAACTCGCGCACATTGCCCGGCCAGTTATAGGCCAGCAGCGCCGCCTGCGCGTCGCTGGTCAGGCGCAGGCTGCCCAGGCCCATGCGTGAGCGGTTCTGTTCGAGGAAGAAACCGGCCAGCAGCAACACATCCCGCCCGCGTTCGCGCAGGGCCGGCACTCGCAGCGGGTACACGCTGAGGCGGTGGTAGAAGTCGGCGCGGTAGCGGCCATTGCGCACTTCTTCGGCGAGGTCGCGGTTGGTGGCGGCGATCAGGCGCACGTCGACGTGATGCTCCTGGTCCGAACCCAGGCGTTGCAACTGGCCGCTTTGCAGGACGCGCAGCAGCTTGGCCTGCACGGTCAGGGACAGCTCACCCACCTCATCGAGGAACAGCGTGCCGCCATTGGCCAGCTCAAACTTGCCGCGGCGCTCGCTCAGCGCACCGGTGAACGCACCGCGCACATGGCCGAACAGCTCGCTTTCCACCAGGGTTTCCGGCAGGGCCGCGCAGTTGAGGCTAATCAGCGGTTTGTCCGCACGCGGCGAAGCGGCGTGGATCGCCTGGGCGACCAACTCCTTGCCCACGCCGGTTTCGCCGGTGATTAGCACGGTGAGGTCACTGCCGCCCACCAGCTTGATCTCTTCCACCAGGCGCTTGTGGGGTTTGCTCTGGCCGATCATTTCCTTGTGTTGCTGGCCGCTGGCCTCGCGGTAGATTTCGGCGCGCAGGGTCAGGCGCTCGATGCGTTCGGCGACGTTGACGGTGGCGGCGGCAAGGCTGGCGAAGGCTTGCAGGGCGTCCAGTTCGACCCGTTCGAAGCGCTCGGTGTCGAGGGCGTCGAGGGTCAGCAGGCCCCAGGGCTGGTCGTCGACAAACAGCGGGCAGCCCATGCAGTCGTGCACTTCCAACTGCCCATGCAGGCCGGCGACCAGGCCGTCGTAGGGGTCGGGCAATTCACTGTCGCTGTCAAAGCGCGTCGGCCCGGGGCTGCTCAACAGCACCTCGAAACGCGGGTGCTCGCTGACCTTGAAACGCCGGCCAAGGGTGTCGGGGCTCAAACCGTCCACCGCCAGCGGCACCAGCCATTCGCCGTCCAGGCGCAACAACGCGGCGGCATCGCAGGGCAGCAGGGCGCGCATGGCTTGCAACAAGCGGCGGTAGCGCTCACCTTCGGGCAGTTCGCGGGACAGGTCGGCGACCAGGGGCAGCAGGGTGGTGAGCAGGGATTGCGCAGTCATAATGACTCCTTGTAGTCCTTATGACTATATAGCGTAGGAAGTCATACTGACTACATATTATTCAAGTCATTGAAATATAAGGATTTATAAGTTGGCACGAATACTGACTAGGTAAAGGCAATCAGTAAAAAGACCCAGGAGTCTGCCATGCTTAGTGCCCAAGACCGTGCCATCGTCAAATCCACTGTGCCTCTGCTGGAAAGCGGCGGTGAAGCGCTTATCACCCATTTCTACCGCATGATGCTGTCCGAGTACCCCGAAGTGCGCCCGCTGTTCAACCAGGCCCACCAGGCCAGCGGCGACCAGCCTCGCGCCTTGGCCAATGGCGTGCTGATGTATGCGCGGCATATCGATCAGCTGGATCAGTTGGGCGATTTGGTGGCGAAGATCATCAACAAGCACGTGGCCTTGCAGATCCTGCCGGAGCATTACCCGATCGTCGGCGCGTGCCTGCTGCGCGCCATCTCCGAAGTGCTCGGCAGCGAGATTGCCACCCCTGAGGTGATGAGTGCCTGGGGCGCGGCCTATGGCCAGCTGGCGGATATCCTGATCGGTGCCGAAACAGCCATCTACGACGAGAAAGCCCAGGCCCCCGGCGGCTGGCGCGGTGCGCGGGCGTTCACGCTGGTCAAGCGCGTGGAAGAGAGTGCCGAGATCATTTCCTTCTACTTTGCGCCGGTGGACAACGGCCCGATCCTGGCGGCGGCGCCGGGTCAGTACATCGGCATGAAGCTGGTGCTGGACGGCGAGGAAGTGCGCCGCAACTATTCCCTGTCGGCCTTGAGCGATGCCGGGCACTACCGCATCAGCGTCAAGCGCGAGGCGGGTGGGCGGGTGTCCAACTACCTGCACGACCAAGTGCCGGTCGGCGCGACCATCGACCTGTTCCCGCCGTCGGGGGAGTTCACCTTGGCCGCTGGCGACAAACCGCTGGTGTTGATTAGTGGCGGAGTGGGCATCACCCCAACCCTGCCGATGCTTGAAGCGGCGCTGGCGAGCGGGCGGCCGGTGCACTTTATCCACTGTGCGCGTAATGGCGGGGTACATGCGTTCCGCGATTGGGTGGATGCCCTGGCGGCCAAGCATCCGCAGCTGCAGCGCTTTTATTGCTACGCCGAGGATGATGGCGTGAGCCCGGCGGCGGATAAGGTTGGGCTGTTGAGCCAGGAACAATTGGCGGCGTGGTTGCCTGAACAGCGCGACATCGATGCGTACTTCCTTGGGCCTAAAGGCTTCATGGGTGCGATCAAGCGCCACCTGAAGGCGTTGGGTGTGCCGGAGAAGCAAAGCCGGTATGAGTTCTTTGGTCCGGCGTCGGCCTTGGAATAAGGCCTGAAGGACCACACTGTGCAAAATGTGGGAGCGGGCTTGCTCGCGAAGGCGGTGGATCAGTCACCTGTGTATTGGCTGACACGCCGCTTTCGCGAGCAAGCCCGCTCCCACATTTGCATCTGCATTTCTCCAGATTAATCTCCTGTTAACCCCCTTCTGTTTAAACCTCTCTCTGTGTGTAAACTTGCGGCCATTGGCACGACCAGACATAGGGAAACTGAGATGAGTGACGAATTGCGTTTAGGCAGGGAGCGGCGCTTTCTGGTGTTGCTGGGCATCATCTGCCTGGCGCTGATCGGCGGTGCACTGTATATGCAGGTGGTGCTGGGCGAGGCACCGTGCCCGCTGTGCATCCTGCAACGCTACGCGCTGCTGCTGATCGCGATCTTCGCCTTCATCGGCGCGGCCATGCGCCGGAAAGGGGCGATCACCCTGTTCGAAGGCCTGGTGGTACTCAGCGCCCTCGGCGGCGTGGCGGCAGCCGGCCATCACGTGTACACCCAGTTCTTCCCACAAGTCAGTTGCGGCATCGATGTGCTGCAACCCATCGTCGACGACCTGCCGCTGGCCAAGGTGTTCCCCCTGGGCTTCCAGGTCGATGGTTTCTGCAGCACGCCGTATCCGCCGGTGCTGGGCCTGTCCCTGGCGCAATGGGCGCTGGTGGCGTTCGTGCTGACCGTGATCCTGGTGCCCCTGGGCATTTACCGTAACCGCCAACGCCAGGCCTGAACCCATCGGGCAAAACGCCCCGGTCTTCCTGAGGGAAGGCCGGGGCGTTTTTGTTTGTAGGGTTTTGTGAAGGGAGCGTGACGCCGGACAATTACGGGTGCGCGCAGCGTGCGACATGTTGTCACACGGAAGCTGCCGCAGGACGTTTCCCACTCGCGGATTGCCCCATTAAATTTGCCTAAAACGCGCAATTTGTGCTGTCAGTTCGTGGTCTGGACGGGGCCGCGTACCTCACGCCGTCCGAGCCTTTGCGTGATGTCCGAATGCCTTGTTTTATGGGGACTTTGCTGCGTTTTGCATGCCCTTACAGGACGTAAGGGCTGTGACAGATCTAGCAATAACACGGCAATTTTTGTGGTTTTTGTTGAGAATCGAACACGATAAGATCGGGAACCTTTGCGGTTTTGGTGAAGGATTGTTGCTGGAATCGATAAAAATTATTTCTTTATAAGACATGGTTTATACATCGCTAGCTAACTACAATCGCCCGCACTGAATGTCCGGTGCTGTTCAATATTTGAGCACTGGAGCGGTCGAGGGGCAGATGGACGGCTCTGTGCGACCCCAAGGTTCCGGCAGCCTTTCAACTATCCGCACCAAATGGAATTGGTCTGTAACAAGGCCTTTAACCACGAAATCGAATAAGAACTCACCGCAGGTCCGTGAAACGCGCCGTTATGGCGTGATGGGCAGGCTCTTATTCAATCGAAGAGAAATGCCAACCCTTGGCAGGGTGAAGTGTTGGCGATCAAAACCCAACTGCATTGCGCAAGCTGCTTTAGAGGTCGTGAGATGAGTAAAAACAGGTACCCCCGATTACTAGGCTTTTTGCCGCTGATTGGCATGCTGTTAATGCTGGGAGGCTGCAAGTGGACCTTGATGGACCCAAAAGGACAGATCGGTCTGGATCAACGAAACCTGATCATCACCGCTACCCTGCTGATGCTGCTGGTCGTGGTCCCTGTGATCATCATGACCTTCGCCTTCGCCTGGAAATACCGCGCGTCGAACACCAGCGCGACCTACGCGCCGAAGTGGTCGCACTCCACCAAGATCGAAATCGCGGTGTGGCTGGTTCCGGTCCTCATCATCATCGCCCTGGGTTACATCACCTATAAGTCGACCCACGAGCTGGACCCGTACCGTCCGCTGGTCTCCGACGTCAAGCCGATCAACATCGAAGTGGTCGCGCTGGACTGGAAGTGGCTGTTCATCTACCCGGACCTGGGTATCGCCACCGTCAACGAGATCCAGTTCCCGGAGAACACCCCGCTTAACTTCCGGATCACCTCCGACGCCGTGATGAACTCGTTCTTCATCCCAGCCCTGGGCGGTCAGATCTACGCGATGGCAGGCATGCAGACTCGCCTGCACCTGATCGCCAACGAAAAAGCTGTCATGGAAGGCATCTCCGCTAACTACAGCGGCGCTGGCTTCACCGGCATGAAATTCAAAGCGATTTCGACAAGCCAGGAAGATTTCAACGCCTGGGTCGCCGAAGTCAAGGCCGCACCTAAACAGCTTGATCAAGCTGAATACGACGCCCTGACCAAACCAAGCCAGAACAACCCTGTCGCCCTGTACTCCACGTACGAGCCGGACCTGTTTCAGAAAATCGTCGACAAGTACGAAGGTATGAAGCCAGGCAAGCCGGTCAAGCACGAGAAGAAAGAAGTGGCCGCGGTTGAAGGTTCTGACACGGGCTCGCATTCAACTGCTGGGGCAGAGGAGTAAACGATGTTTGGTAAATTAAGTTGGGATGCGATCCCGTTCCACGAGCCGATTGTGATGATTACCATCGCCATGATCGCGCTGGGTGGTCTGGGGCTGTTTGCGGCGATCACTTATTTCAAGAAGTGGACCTACCTGTGGACCGAGTGGCTGACTTCGGTTGACCACAAGAAAATCGGTGTCATGTACATCATCGTGGCCATGGTCATGCTGCTGCGCGGCTTTGCCGACGCCATCATGATGCGTACCCAGCTGGCCATGGCCACCGAGGGTTCGCCTGGCTACCTGCCGCCTGAACACTATGACCAGATCTTCACCGCTCACGGTGTGATCATGATCATCTTCATGGCGATGCCATTCTTCACCGGCCTGATGAACCTTGCAGTGCCGCTGCAGATCGGCGCGCGTGACGTTGCCTACCCGTTCCTGAACTCCCTGAGCTTCTGGCTGCTGGTGTCCGGCGTGGTGCTCATCAACGTATCCCTGGGCGTCGGCGAATTCGCCAAGACCGGTTGGGTTGCGTATCCGCCATTGTCGGGCCTGCAATACAGCCCTGGCGTGGGTGTGGACTACTACATCTGGGCCCTACAGTTATCAGGACTCGGGACGACGCTGACGGGGGTCAACTTCCTGGCCACCGTGCTGAAAATGCGCGCCCCTGGCATGAAACTGATGGACATGCCGATCTTCACCTGGACCTGCACCTGGGCCAACGTCCTGATCGTGGCTTCGTTCCCGATCCTGGCCGCCACCATGGCGCTGCTGTCGCTTGACCGTTACCTGGATTTCCACATTTTCACCAATGAACTTGGTGGCAATCCAATGATGTACGTGAACCTGTTCTGGGCATGGGGTCACCCTGAGGTGTACATCCTGATCCTGCCAGCGTTCGGTATCTTCTCCGAAGTGATCTCGACCTTTACCGGCAAGCGCCTGTTCGGTCACCACTCGATGGTTTACGCATCGGGCGCAATCTCTGTACTGGGCTTCATGGTTTGGCTGCACCACTTCTTCACCATGGGTTCGGGGGCCAGCGTCAACGCCTTCTTCGGCCTGGCGACGATGCTGATTTCCATCCCGACGGGGGTGAAGCTATTCAACTGGCTATTCACCATCTACCACGGTCGTTTGCGCATGACCAGCCAGGTCCTGTGGACCCTGGGCTTCATGGTGACCTTCGCCATCGGCGGCATGACTGGCGTACTGCTGGCCATCCCGGGTGCTGACTTCGTCCTGCACAACAGCCTGTTCGTGATCGCGCACTTCCATAACGTGATCATCGGTGGTGCGGTATTCGGTTACATCGCTGGTTTCAGCTTCTACTTCCCGAAAGCGTTCGGCTTCAAGCTGCACGAAGGCTGGGGCAAGGCTGCATTCTGGTTCTGGATCTCGGGCTTCTTCGTCGCGTTCATGCCGCTCTACGCTCTGGGCTTCATGGGCATGACCCGTCGTCTGAACGCTACTACCAACCCTGAGTGGGTACCGTACCTGTACGTTGCCATGTTCGGTGCGATCATGATTGCGGTCGGTATCGCCTGCCAGCTGATCCAGCTGTACGTGAGTATCCGTGACCGTAAGCAGAACGCTTGCGACTCCGGCGACCCATGGAATGGCCACACCCTGGAATGGTCGACTTCGTCGCCACCACCGTTCTACAACTTCGCCGTGATCCCGACTGCGAACACTATCGATGCGTTCACCGAAGCCAAGGAAGACGGTACTGCGTACCAGAAGCCGGCTAAATACGAACCGATCCACATGCCAAGCAACACCGCCACTGGCGTGGTGATGGGTGCGCTGTTGACCGTGTTCGGTTTCGCGATGATCTGGCACATCTGGTGGCTGGCAATCGCGAGCCTGGTTGGCACTATCGGTTACTTCATCGTTCACGCTGCCCGTGACGATCAAGGCTACATGGTGCCGGTCGAAGAGATCGAACGCATCGAAGCCGAGCAGCACGCTCGCCTGGTTGCCGAGAAGAAGATCCCGGCCAACCGTGTTGAAACCTCGTTGGAACAGGCTTAAACCATGTCGAACTTAGTGACCAATGCTGGACACGCCCATGTCGATGACCATGGGCACGATGACCATCACCACGACTCGGGGCCGATGACCGTTTTCGGTTTCTGGCTCTACCTGATGACCGACTGCATCTTGTTTGCGTCGATCTTCGCGGTGTACGCGGTACTGGTAAACAACGTAGCGGGTGGCCCGTCGGGCCACGACATCTTCGAACTGCCTTACGTGCTCGGCGAAACCGCCTTGCTGTTGTTCAGTTCGATCACCTACGGCTTCGCCATGTTGGCCTTCTACAAGGGCAACAAGAAAGGCGTACTGAGCTGGTTGGGCCTGACCTTCCTGTTCGGCCTGGGCTTCATCGGCATGGAGATCAACGAGTTCCACCTGCTGATCTCCGAAGGCTACGGTCCGCACCGTAGTGGCTTCCTGTCCGCGTTCTTCACGCTGGTAGGCACCCACGGTCTGCACGTAACGGCCGGCCTGCTGTGGATGGCGGTGATGATGTATCAGGTCAATAAACACGGCCTGACCAACACCAACAAGACTCGCCTGAGCTGCCTGAGCCTGTTCTGGCACTTCCTGGACGTGGTCTGGATCTGCGTCTTCACCGTTGTTTACCTGATGGGGACTCTGTAATGGCTAATGCACACTCCCATGACCATGACAGCCACGATGCGAGCCACGGCAGCGTCAAGTCGTACGCCATTGGCTTCATCCTGTCGGTAATCCTGACGCTCATCCCGTTTGGTCTGGTGATGTACCCGACCCTGCCGAAATCGATCACCTTGATGATCGTGCTGGCATTCGCGGTGATTCAGGTTCTGGTTCACCTGGTGTACTTCCTGCACCTGGATCGTTCCAAAGAGCAGCGCGATAACGTGATTGCGTTCGTGTTCGCAGGGTTGGTAATCCTGCTGCTGGTTGGCCTGTCGATATGGATCATGTTCAGCATCCATACGTTCATGATGGCGAAGTGAGGTAAGACCCGATGTCGCTTAAGCACTTTATCCAAATCACCAAACCGGGGATCATTTTCGGTAACGTGCTTTCTGTGGCGGGCGGTTTCTTCCTGGCCTCCAAGGGACATGTCGATCTGGCCATTTTCCTGGCTGCGATGATCGGTACGTCCCTGGTGGTTGCTTCCGGTTGCGTGTTCAACAACTGCATCGATCGTGACATCGATATCAAGATGGAACGCACCAAGAATCGCGTGCTGGTGCAGGGCCTTATCTCCCTGAAGCTGGCACTGATCTATGCGACCGTCCTCGGTGTTGCCGGTGTGGCGTTGTTGTACAAGGTGGCCAACCCGCTGGCGGCGCTGTTTGCCGTGATCGGTTTTGTCATTTACGTCGGCCTCTACAGCCTGTACCTCAAGCGCAAGTCGGTTCACGGCACGCTGGTGGGCAGTCTGTCGGGGGCGATGCCGCCGGTGATTGGTTATGTGGCTGTAACCAATAGCTTCGACATGGCCGCGCTGACGCTACTGGTGATGTTCAGCCTGTGGCAGATGCCGCACTCCTACGCCATTGCGATCTTCCGCTTCAATGACTACCTGGCTGCGTCGATTCCGGTTCTGCCGGTCAAGCGTGGCATCCAGGTGGCCAAGAAACACATCCTGCTGTACATCCTGGCCTTCCTCGTGGCGACCTTGATGTTGACCTTCAGTGGCTACGCCGGCATGAGCTACCTCGCCGTCGCCGCCGCCATGGGCATGTACTGGTTGTACATGGCCTGGACCGGCTACAAGGCGGTGGATGACACCGTCTGGGCGCGCAAGCTGTTCGTGTTCTCGATCTTCACCATCACCGCGCTCAGCGTGATGATGTCCCTGGATTTCCAAGTGCCGAAAGAGCTGTTGCTGACCTACGCTCACTGAGTGGACACGCAGTGAAAGAGCCCCGCCTTCGACAGAAGCGCGGGGCTTTTTCTTGGGCGCGCGGTTAAATCGGACTACGCTTTTCTCGTCATACCCTTCTGTACGAGCTGTGCGAATCCATCCCCGCCTTACAAGGAGTTACCCCATGGTCAGCGTTAGTCGTCGGTCCCTTCTCGCTGTGGGCGCTGCCCTGCCATTGCTGGGGCGCCTGGATTGGGCGGTGGCCAGCCCCAAGCCGGGCAAGACAGGCAAGGCTGACAAGGCTGACAAGGTGCGGCTCAACTACAACGAAAGTCCCTACGGCCCTGCAAGCGCTGCGCGCGAGGCGATGCAGCGCGGCATTGCCACGGCCGGGTTGTACCCCTACGGCCACATGTACGCGCTGGTCGGGCTGTTTGCCCAGCAGCAAGGGATTGCCGAGGACCAGGTGGCGGTGTTTGCGGGTTCCATGGCTGCCTTGCGCTTTGCGGTGCTGGCGTTCACTAGCGAAAACCGTGGCCTGGTGATGGCCACGCCGTCCTACGAAGTGCCGCGCCAGGCGGCGGAGTCGCGCAAGGCGCCCGTGCAGGAGGTCAACCTCAACGCCGAACACGCCCACGACGTGCCGGCGATGCTGGCTGCCGATCCCCAGGCGGGCATGCTCTACCTGTGCAACCCCAACAACCCCACGGGCACCATGACCCCCACCGAGTCGATCCGCCACGCCCTGGCAAACAAACCCAAGGGCAGCGTGCTGGTGGTGGACGAGGCCTACATCGACTTCTCCGACGCCCCCAGCGTCATCAGTTGGGTCAAGGACCACGACGACCTGCTGGTGCTGCGCACCTTCTCGAAAATCTACGGCATGGCCGGCGCCCGTGTTGGCCTGGCGATCGGCCATCCCAAGTTGCTGGAGCAACTGGCCGTGTTCGGCGGCGACAACGTCCCGGCCGGTTCCGCCTTGCTCGGCGCCAAGGCCAGCCTGGAAGACGTCAAGCTGCTGCCCCAGCGCAAGGCGCTCAATGCGCAACTGCGCGACGAGACCGTGGCCTGGCTGAAGGGGCGGGGTTTCACCTGTACCCTGTCCCAGAGCAACTGCTTCATGATCGACGTGAAACAACCGGCCGAGCAGGTCATCGAACGCCTGGCAGAGCAGGGCGTGATGGTCGGGCGGGTGTGGAAAAACTGGCCGCAGTGGGTGCGGGTGACGGTGGGGAACAAGCAGGATATGCAGCGGTTTCGGCAGGCGTTTGAGGCGCAGGATGTGCGGGCTGTGTAGTCCGGTAAAAAACAAATGTGGGAGCTGGCGCTTGTGTGGGAGCGGGCTTGCTCGCGAATGGGGTGTATCAGTCATGCATGTATTGACTGACACTCCGCCTTCGCGAGCAAGCCCGCTCCCACACAAGCCAGCTCCCACATTGGGTTCGGCAGTGTTGCGGGCTAAGCGTTACTGCTGCGCGATGCTATAGCCCTCAAACGCACTCTGCTGCTGCAGCGCAGCAATCACCGTCTTGCGGCTCAGCGGCTGCTCGGCGCCGGTGTTGTCCACAAAGCTTTCCACTTCCAGCTCGGCTTCATCGCCTTCACCGACAAAGCTGAAACCGAGGAATTCGAACGCCTCGCGATCAACGTTCAGCTTCGAGCGCGGTGTACGCAAGGGCAGGGTGACGCTGATGCCGTCCTTGCTGATTACAAACACTTCGGCTTCTTTCTTCGGGCGTGAGGCCTTGCTCTTGCCGGCGCTTGGGTTGCTGATGGCCTGGTGGCTCTGGTTCAGCACTTTCAACGCCAGGCCGTAGACCAGCTCCTGGAATTCGGGGTCGTCCTTGAAGCTGGACAGGATGCGGCTGATGGAGAACTTGCTGCTCAGGTCTTCCAGGGCGATGTTGTCGGCGGCTTCGGCGTCCTTGAGTTGCTTGAGCTGGCCCATCAGGTCGTAGGCTTTGTCATCGTCAAAGGCGTCGTGGGCCTGGCGGATGGCCACGCGCAGTTCGCGGATCTGGTCGCTTTCCTTGGAGGTGTGAAACGCGTCCAGCACCATCTCGCTGATGATCTTGGCGGCGGGCACATGCTGTGAAAGATTGATGGCGTTTTCGTATTCAGCTTTGGATTGCAAGGCGACTACGGATTCTTCGTGGTGGGAATCAGACATTGAAATTTCACTACTTCAGTAAACGGGAGACAAAAAAGCGTCGCGCATTTTCAAGGCGTGGGGGGATCAGGTCAAGGCAGCACATTGCCCTCATCGCGACGCAAGGCGGCAAGCGCCCGCTGCAGCGTGATGGCCCGCCCGCAAAACAGACCTACGGTAAATCCCGAGACCGCGCCGATGGTCGCCAGCATGTCCGGTGTGCTCAGCAACAACGGATGCACCGCCTGCTGGTAGCCGAAGTAATACTTCACCGCGAAGAACAACTGCGAGATCAGCAGGGTCTTCCAGGTGCCTGGCAGGACCAGGGTTTCGCCATTGGCGTCGAGGCGGGCGCCGTTGGCGTTGAACAGCAGCATCCCCGCCAGGCTGCCGACTACGGCGCCCCCGGCCCAGGCGCTGCTCGACAGCAATGATGGCGCCAGCGACATCAGCGACCACACCACCAGCACCACCGGCAGGATCAGCAGCGAGCGCCGATTCTCCCGCCCGCCCAGGCAGGCCTTGACGCCGTAGTAGCAAATCCACAGGTAAACCGCGTAAACCCAGAGGGGCGTGCCTTGGAGGATGTCGAGCATGGTGCGCTTCCGTGCGAGAAAGGTCAGCGCTGGATAGTCGTTGAGCGCTCGTCCTCTTGTCCATCGTTTTGCCCCTGACCCATATCAAAACCCCCCGCCGGTAAATCCGTTACAACAGCCAAAGCCTGATGAACCCATAAAAACGACAACTGACCTGCGCCGAGGGGACTTCCCCACGCCAGGTGATTAAAGGACTAACACGATGGCGCTTTCTCTCGCACGCCTGGCCATGCTGGGGGCGACGCTGTGTCTGGCGCTACCCCTGCACGCCAACCCCGCCGACACCCCGCTGATCGAACACGGCAAGTACGTCGCACAACTGGGCGACTGCATCGCCTGCCACACCGCCAAGCAAGGCCAGGTGATGGCGGGCGGGCTGGAACTGAGTACGCCGATGGGCACGATCTTCTCCAGCAACATCACGCCGGACCGTGAAACCGGTATCGGTCACTACAGCTTCGAGCAATTCGACCGGGTCATGCGCGAAGGCGTCACGCCGAGCGGTATGAACCTGTACCCGGCGATGCCGTATCCGTCCTACGCGAAGATGAGCGAGGAGGATATGCGCGCCCTGTACGCCTACCTGATGCAAGGCGTCGAGCCGGTGCAGCAGGCCAACCTCGAAGCGGACATGGGGTTCCCGTTCAACCAGCGCTGGGGCCTGGCGCTGTGGAATTTCGCCTTTGTCGATAAACGGCCGTTTGCACCTGACCCGACGCGGGATGACTCGCTCAACCGTGGCGCGTACCTGGTCCAGGGCCTGGGCCATTGCGGCTCCTGCCACACGCCGCGCGGCATCGCCTTCCAGGAAAAAGCCCTGAGTGATGAAGGCAGCAGCGGCCAGCACTACCTGGCCGGTGAAACCGTCGAGCACTGGCGCGCCCTGAGCCTGCGCAACCTGTGGACCGTCGAAGACACCGTGCAATTGCTCAAGACCGGGCAAAACCGCTTTGCCACGGTCGCCGGCAACATGGCCGATGTGATTCACCACAGCACCCAGCATTTCAGCGATGACGACCTCACGGCCATCGCCCGCTACCTCAAATCCCTGCCGCCGGGCAAAGACGATCTGCCGATGCCGTCCGTGGCCCATGCCCCCGCTGCGCCGCCGGCGGACCTGTTCACCAGCCGTGGCGGCCTGGGTTACATGCAATTCTGCAGCGACTGCCATCGCAGCGACGGCGCCGGTGTCAAAGGCCTGTTCCCGCCGCTGGCGGGCAACCCGAGCATCGCGTCCAGCAACCCGACGTCGCTGCTGCATATCACCCTCACCGGTTGGGAAACGGCGCAAACGGCCGCCCATCCACGGGTCTACACCATGCCCGGTTTCGCGCGCCTGGCGGATCAGGAAATCGCCGAAATCCTCAGCTTTGTGCGCACGCGCTGGGGCAACGAGGGTTCCGCCATCAGCGCCGCCCAGGTGAAAAAACTGCGGGACCAACTCAACCCGGCCACTACCGACTCATCGGCCTTCGAAACCCCGCGCCTGGCCGACCTGCTCGCCGCGCCCAACGCCGAGCAAGTGGTGCGCGGCATGCGCCTGCACCTGCAAACCAAGGCGCTGTTGCCGGACAATGTCGGCAATGCGCTCAATTGCACCAGTTGCCATCTCAACGCCGGCACCGTGGCGGACGGCTCGCCGTTTGTCGGCGTGTCGGCGTTCTTCCCCAGCTACGCGCCACGTGCGGGCAAGGTGGTGACCCTGGAAGAGCGCATCAACGGCTGCTTCCGCCGTTCGATGAATGGCAAGCCACTCGCGCCGCAATCGGCGGATATGCAAGCGATGGTCGCCTACTTCGACTGGATGAAAAACAACACGCGCCCCGAAGACAAAGTCGCCGGGCGTGGCGTGGGCAAGGTCGATCCAGCGATCAAGCCGGACTTGGCCAATGGCCAGGCGGTGTACGCCAAGCAATGCGCGGTGTGCCATGGCGACAACGGCCAGGGCCTGGCGCGGGCCGACGGCGAGCTGATCTACCCGCCGCTGTGGGGCGAGCAATCGTTCAATATCGGCGCCGGCATGGCCCGCACGTACACGGCCGCGGCGTTCGTCAAACGCAATATGCCGATTGGCTTCCATGAGCAATTTCCGCTGGGCCAGGGCGGTTTGTCCGACCAGGACGCGGTGGACGTGGCGGCGTATTTCTCGGGGCAACCGCGCCCGGACTTCCCGGACAAGGTCAAGGACTGGCCCAACGGCGGCAAGCCCGTGGATGCCCGCTACTAGGTCAACTGCCGCAGGCAGGCCTCGAGGATATCCAGGCCTTCCTCCAGCACCGCCGGCTCAATGGTCAGCGGTGCGAGCAAACGGATGATATGCCGCGACTTGCCGCTGGGCATCAGCAGCAAGCCGGCATCCCGCGCCAGGCCCAGCAATTGCGCCAGTTGCTGTGGGGCGGGTGTGCCGTCGGCGTGGGCCAATTCGATGCCGCGCATGGCGCCGACACCGGTCAGGCGACTCAGGTAGGGCGACAGGCCTTGCGCTTGCCAGCGTGTATAGCGGCTGACGATGGCTTCTTCCTGCTGTGCACCCCAGCTTTGCAGGTGGGCATCGCTCATCGCGTCCAGGGTGGCCAAGGCCGCCGCGCACGCGATGGGGTTGCCGGAGTAGGTGCCGCCCAGCCCGCCCTTGGGCAGGTTGTCGAGCAACGCCTGGCGCCCGACCACCGCACCCAGCGGCACACCACCGGCGATGCTTTTGCCGAGCAGGATCAGGTCCGGCTCGATGCCCAACCGCGAGAAGGCAAAGCGCTGGCCGGTCCGGCCAAAGCCCGATTGGATTTCATCGGCAATCAGCAGGATGTTTTTCTCATCACAGAAGCGCCGCAGGGCCTGGGCGAATTCCCTGTCCAGGGCGAGGAAACCGCCTTCGCCCTGCACCGGCTCGATGATGAAACAGGCCACGTCGTTGACGTCGATTTCCACACTGAACAGACGGTCCATGGCCTTCAGGGCTTCGGCGCAGGTCACGTCGTTATCGGCACTGGGGTAGGGCAGGTGATAAACCGGGCCGGGTAATACGCCGACCTTTTGCTTGTAGGGCGCTACCTTGCCGTTGAGGTTCAGGGTGGCCAGGGTGCGGCCGTGAAAGGCGCCGTCAAAGGCGATCACCGCCGTACGGCCGGTGGCGCCGCGCACGATCTTCAAGGCGTTTTCCGCCGCTTCCGCGCCGCTGTTGGTAAGCATGCCGCTGACCGGGTAATCCACCGGGATAAACGCGGTGAGGCGTTCCATCAGCTCGATGTAAGGCGCGTGGGGCGCAGCGTTGAAGGCGTAGTGGGTCAACTTCGTCGCTTGCTCACGAATCGCGTCGACCACGCCGGGGTGGCAATGGCCGAGGTTGAGCACGCCAATGCCGCCGACAAAATCGATATAGCGCTTGCCCGTGTTGTCCCAGACCTCCGCGTTCTGGCCGTGGCTGAGGGTGATGGGGTGGACGATGGAAATCGACTGGCTGATGGTTGCGCGGCTCATGAATCCTCGACTCGGCGGTGGCGGGCGTCTTTTTATCTAAGCTGCGCGCCGGGCCTGGGCACAAACGAAATAAAGTCGCCGGGTCATTCCAAATCGGAACGAGTTGTTGCCGAAAGGTCGTTTGTGGCAATGCGCGCAAGGGCTTGATACTGCCCCACCAATAAGAATCGACAGGGAAAGCAGCGCATGAAATACCTCAAGAACACCTTGATCGCCATCACCTGCGCTTGGGCGGCGAGCGCCCAGGCGGGTGTGACCCTCGATGCGATCCAGAAAAAAGGCTTTATCCAGTGCGGTGTCAGCGATGGCCTGCCGGGCTTTGGCGTGCCGGACAGCACGGGCAAGATGACCGGCATCGATGTGGACGTGTGCCACGCGGTCGCTGCGGCCGTGTTCGGCGATGCGTCAAAGGTGAAGTTCAGCCAGTTGACCGCCAAGGAGCGTTTCACTGCGTTGCAGTCCGGCGAAATCGACCTGATCTCGCGCAACACCACCTGGACCAGCTCCCGCGACGCGGGCATGGGCCTGGTGTTCACCGGTGTGACCTATTACGACGGCATCGGCTTTCTGGTGAACAACAAACTGGGGGTGACCGGGGCCAGGCAGTTGGATGGCGCCACCGTGTGCATCCAGGCGGGCACCACCACCGAGCTCAACGTCGCCGACTACTTCCGCACCCATGGCATGAAGTTCACGCCGATCACCTTCGACACCGCCGATGAAAGCGCCAAGGGCCTCGAAGCCGGGCGCTGCGACGTGCTGACCACCGACCAGTCGGGCCTGTACGCCCAGCGCATCAAGATGGCCCACCCGGACGAGTTTGTGGTGTTGCCGGAGATTATCTCCAAGGAACCCCTGGGCCCGCTGGTGCGCAAGGGCGATGACGAGTGGTTCAGCATCGTCAAGTGGACCTTGTTTGCCATGCTCAATGCCGAGGAAATGGGCATCACCTCGCAAAACGTCGAAGAACAGGCGAAGACCACCAAGAACCCGGACGTCGCGCGCTTGCTCGGCGCCGACGGCGAGTACGGCAAGGACCTCAAGCTGCGCAAGGATTGGGTGGTACAGATCGTCAAGCAGGTGGGCAACTACGGCGAAGTGTTCGAGCGCAACATCGGCCAGGGCAGTGTGCTGAAGATCAAGCGCGGGCTCAATGCGCTGTGGAACAACGGCGGCATCCAGTACGCGCCGCCGGTCAGGTAAGCACTCAGATCCAGTGTGGGAGCTGGCTTTTGTGGGAGCGGGCTTGCTCGCGAAAGCGGTGTATCAGTCAAACATCTATCGACTGACACCCCGCTTTCGCGAGCAATCCCGCTCCCACACAAGTCCCACCCAGATCTGATCGTTGTCATCTACTCCGAAACCACATCCTTGCCCGCCGCCTTGGACCGGTACAACGCCTGATCGGCCCGCGCCATCAGCGCCGCCGGAGACTCGCCGGGGTGACGCTGCACCACGCCCAGGCTCAGGCTCACCTTGAAGCCGCCCAGGGTAGGCATCTGCGCGATCTTTTCGCGAATGCGCTCGGCCAGTGCCCTTGCCGTTTCCAGTTCGCCTTGTGGCAGCACCACCATGAACTCATCGCCGCCCCAGCGCGCCAGCAAGTCTGCTGGGCGTAGGCAAGCCTCCAGGCTTTCAACCACCTGCACCAGCGTCTGATCGCCCACGGCGTGGCCGTGCCGGTCGTTGATCGGCTTGAAATCATCGATATCCATGGCCACCAGTGCCAGCGGCAGGCGGAAACGCTCGGCACGGTCGCATTCTTCCAGCAGCACTTTTTCCAGGCGGTAGCGGTTGGCTACGCGGGTGAGCGTGTCGCGCTCGGCCAGGGAGCGATTTTCGTCCAACTGCAGCTGCAGCTGTTGGTTGACCCGTGACAACTCGCGGGTGCGTTCGGCCACCAGGGCTTCAAGGGATTGATTGCGCCGCTCCAACTGCTCAAGGGAGCATTTGCGCGTATGGATATCGCGATGGGCACCGACCATGCGCGCGACCGAACCGTCGGGGTTGCGCGCAACGATGTAGCCCCGGTCTTCGATCCACAGGTAAGTGCCGTCTGCTTTGCGGCAACGATACTCGGCTTGGTAGTGCGGGGCGTGTTGGTGGATGTAGTTATCGAACACCGTCATCACCTGGGGGTAATCCTCGGGATGGATCACGTTCTCCCAGGTGAACACGCTGTTTTCCAGGGAGTGGCGGGGGTAGCCGAGCATTTCGTACCAGCCGGGGCTGCGGTACACAAAACCGGTATTGGCGTTCCAGTCCCAGATCCCGTCGCTGACCAACTCCATGACGGCGTGCAGCATGTCGGCGTTGAGGTCGGAAAAGTCATTCTTCATCGGCTTGCTGCTGGATGTATCGTCCATTTGCGCTTCCTGCGTGGGCTGGCTCCCAAGGCCAGTCATGGTTGACGCCGATACTCCGTGGCTGGGGCTACTGTACATCGCGGCTTGCGGGGTTTGAATAGGGTGGGGGAGGTGCTTTAGTCGGTGTGGCGATGGGCTATCGTCTTGTGTGTGTCGGAGTCCGGCACCAGGCGTACTTCCACACGTTGGCCCAATGCTCTTGCCGCACTCGCCAAAGTGGCCAGTGTCATGCCTGCATCATTTTGGTCCAGTGCGCGATCTACGGCCGTGCGGCTGGTATGCATGCGTTCCGCCAGCGCTTTTTTACTGATTTTTTGCGCCTTCATGGCCTCTGCCAACTGCCAGGCGATAACACGCTTCAATGCGCCAGCGGAGACTTCTTCGATCAGGCCATCCTCGTGGAGGAAGTCATCGAAGTTGGAGCCGATGTATTTGCTCATGGGGGTTCCTCATAGCTTGCTTTTGCGCTGTCTGGCGGTAGCTAATTCGACCAGCGGTGTTTTCTGAGTCTTTTTAATGAAACCGTGCAGTAACACGATGTCGCTATCAACCAACGTGAAAATGACTCGCGCAATGTTTTCACCGAGGTCGGTTCGGACTTCCCAGAGCCGATGTTCCAGCTTTCGAACCAACGGCATCCCCAGCGGCCATCCAAACTGGACCAACTTGATGTCCGTGCCGATGAGTTTTCTTGACTCCCTGGGCAGTTCCATCAGCCATTGTTCGGAAAAAAGCGACGTTCAACACGAGATGTATGTCGTTCACAGAGGGTGCACCAAAATAGGTTCATATGGCAATCGGCGATTGATGGAGCTTTTCGCAAAGAGCGGTAAGAGCCTGGCACTTTTTTTGTGAACTACAGGGGTTGGAGATTTTCAAAAAATTTCAGAAAAAACAGGTATTTACGATTTGTCTGAAAAGAAGGTGCGAGGGTGGCTTTGCATGCGCAGGAAAGCTTACTGCGGCGCCACCATCCTCGTCCGCGGCTTCCCATCCGCGTTGTGCTGGTAGATCGCCTCAGGCTGGCCCTGTTCGTTGAAGAACACCTGGCCAATCCCCGCCGAATTCCATAACCGTTCACCCGCTTCGGCGTGTTCCGGGATATGGGGTACCACCTGCATGGTGCGTCGACGCGTGAACCAGTTGAGCGGCGAGCGCGGTGAGTAGAGCCAGCGGTTGAGACGGTCGAACCATTCCAGCAAACGTGGCGGGAATTCGTTCTTGATGCCGCTGCTGGTGATCTGCCAGATCTCCGGTCCGGCGTTGCGGTGGCGGATCAGCACTTCGTAGACAAACGAGTAGTGCACGTCCCCCGAGAGGATCACGTAGTTACCCGGTGTGCGGGAGTGACGGAAGATATTGAGGATCACCTGGGCCGCGCCGCGATGGGCCATCCAGTTTTCGGCGTCCACCAGCAGTGGGTAGCCGCACCAACTGAACACCTTTTGGATGGTCTCGATCAGCTTCACGCCGAAGATCGGCGCGGGCGAGACGATGATGGCACTCGGATGATCCAGCAGCGCCTGTTGCAGTTCGCTCAAGGCTTCCCAGTCCAGCAGGCCGGAGGGCTGCGTGAGGTTGAACTCGCTACGCCAGCGGCGGGTACGGGTATCGAGCACCACGAGGGCGGGCGTGGTCGGCAATACGTAGTGCCAGTGCTGGAATTTCAGCAGGGCTTCGAGCAATTCATCCTGTTGCTTCGCGTCGAGATGATTGCCCTGGGCCCGGGCGGTGAGTGTGTGGACCTGGCCCAGCAACTCGCCGAACACCTCAGGCTGGTTGCCCCAGCCCTGGCACAGCAGATAGGCCAGCAGCGCGTTGCCAATGATGCGCTTGGAGAACGGGTGGCCGTAGGCGGTTTCTTCCCACTGGGCGCTGAGGTTCCAGTCGTCGGTGATGTCGTGGTCGTCGAAGATCATCAGGGTGGACAGGTGGGCGAACACCCGCGCGACCCCTGGCAGGCCCTCGCGGAACCGTTCGATCTGCACGTGCTCGCGGGCATAACGCTGTTGTTCTTCTGCGCTCAGTTGCGGCGGTTCTGGGCTGATAAGCGTCCAGGGCGTGGGCGACCACACCAGCAAGTACATGGCGATGACTTCGGCGAAGGTCACCAAGTGATTGTCGGCGGTGCTGCTGGTGAAGATCGGCTTTTTTACGCCGCCAAAAAAACGCTCGCGCAGGGTCTTGTTGCTGTCCAGCGCCGGCAGCAGGTCGGCGCGATGGTAGTAGCTGGCGTGATGGTCGTAGAGGCGAGTGCTGTCCTCTACCACGGCACCGTCGAGGTATTCGTCGAACAGGCCCAGCCGCTCGATCAACGCATGAATCGCCCGCAGCATCGGCCCGGCGACATCGTCGGCGTAGATCTGGTCGCCGCTCATCATCAATAGGGCAGGGCGCTCGGCCGGGGTGGGGGCGCCGGCCAGCAGGCGGTCTACGCACAGCAGGCCTTCGTCGGCACGGTGGTGCGGTTTACGGCAAGAGCCATGCACCAACTGGTGGATACGGCTATGGAGAATGAAGTTCGGGGTCGCGCCATACAGCAAATGCGGTGCCCACTCGGCAATGCCGCTGCCGTCGATCAGCAGGTCATAACCGATGACCACGTCCTGGGGCAGCGCTTCGTCCAACCGTACGTCGATCAGGTGGATAAAGGCATGGCGCCCCACCGGCACGACGTGGCATTGGTCTTGATCCAGCGTGACGGTACGGGTCTGTTCGGCTACGTGCAGCTTCAGGGTCAGCGTCAGTCTACGGCTGCCCACCAACCAGAACACCAGGCGCCGGGGTTCGAGTCGCCGCAGAAGCGGGCCAGCTAGGACAGCATGAAGCATAGGCGTGACGGCTCCGGGCGGAAAAGGCAGACAGGGTAGCGCACAAGATGTCGACATTTTGTCGAGGAGAGGCTCAGGGAGCTGCTGGATGCCGCTCCCCCTGTTGCAACGTGTTAGATGATGTTTCCGCTGCCCAGGCTATCAATGCTGCCTGAGGTTTTACGCGTGTTATCAGTGTTCCCGCCACTGAAGTCTATGGCAGGCCCCTGAGTGGGTTTCGGCGGTTGGGGGGCAGGCGCTGGCGCAGGTGTGTTGTTGACCTGCTGAATGTTGTTCACGAAGCTTGAAGTGGAGCTAAAAAACAGATCCATCATGGTTTCCTCGGAAAGTAGGGGCACGCCGCCAGGCATATTCATACCGCGCGACGTGAGCCGAACTTACAGAGCTAGAGGCGGCTAACCCATAAACGGCTCACCTCAAAACGTTACGCCATCAGGTGTGGGAATCCCCACTCACCTTGGGCACCGTAAACCGAAACTCACTGCCACGGCCTACCTCACTTTCAGCAACAATCTTGCCGCCATGGGCCTGGATGATCCCCTGAGTGATATACAGCCCCAAGCCACTGCCGGTGGGGTTGTTTTCGGTCTGGGTCCAATAGCGATCAAACACATGTGGCAATTGCTCCGGCGCGATGCCTTCACCGGAGTCACGCACCGAAAACACGATCTCTTCGCCGTTGCTCATGGCGCTGATGCCGATATTGCCCTGGCGCGGGGTGAACTTGATGGCATTGCCGATAAGGTTGGACAGCACCTGGAACAGGCGCTCCGGGTCGGCATTGATCTGCAGGCCAGGCTCGGTGTTGAACGACAGGTCGATGCCTTTCTCCATCGCCAAGGGCGCCAGCAAGGAATAGGCCTCTTCAAAGATCTGGCTGACATCCAGCGCCACCGGCTTGACCACGTAGCGGCCGGCCTCGATCTTCGAGGTGTCGAGCAAATCTTCCAGCAACACATTCATCCGCCCGGCGGCCTGTTGCATGGTGTCGATGGCCGAGGAAATCCGCCGCGAGGTGTGTGGGCCATCGGAGCTGAACGCTTTTTGCATCATGCCGCAGAGCATGGAGATGACCGTCATCGGGTTGCGCAGGTCGTGGGAAACCACCGCGACCAGCTCATCACGTGCGCGGACCGCCTGTTGCTCGCGCAGCACCTGGCGCGCCAGGTCGTTTTCCAGGGCGGAACGGCGCAGGTCGTTGGCGGCGAAGCGGTCGCCATGGCTCCACTTGGTGGAAATGCCGGCCATTTCCACCTTCCAGATCTCAAACGAGGTGCGTGGGCGAAGGCGCAGGCCGGCGTCGGAGTTTTCCAGATCCAGCGGTTTTTTAGGGTCACCGCTCCAGTTGATGTTCTCTTTCACTTCCGGGCGGAACCACAGCACGCCGTTATCCACAGGCTTGGGCAGGCTCATGGCCAAGACGCCACTAGCGACCTGCTGGAACTCGGCCGCCGGTGGGTACACCGACGCCAGGTTATGGCTGGAAAACACCGGCTCGCCGGCTTCTTGCAGCCACTTGTGCAACGCGCGGATCTGCGCCGGCTCCGGGCAGTTGCCGTAGCGGTGCAGTTGCTTGTCTTCGATGATCGCCACGCCGCCGGACAAGGTCAGGTCCATCAGCAGCTTGCCTTGCTGGGCCAGGCCGTCGAACACGTTTTGTTCGGACGCTTTCATCGCCTGGTCCAGCAGGGCCAGGGCCTCGACTTTCTCCTCACGCTGGCGGCTCAAGTCCAGGGCTTCCATGGCGCTGATCTGCAGCGACAGCACCTGGCCGATAGTCTGGCAGGCGGTACGCAGGTCATTGGGCACCAGCAATGGCTCGCGGTTACCGCAACTTATCAGGCCCCAGAGCTTGTCGCCCTTCATCAGCGAGATGCTCATGGACGACAGCACGCCCATGTTCTGCATGTACTGGCAATGAATCGGCGACACGCTACGCAGGGTGGCGAAGCTCAAGTCCAGCGGCTGGCCGGTGTCCGGGCGCAATTTAGGCAGCAGCGGCACCGGCTCATAGGCGGCGTTGGGGATAATGCGCAGCCAGTTGGTGCGATACAGCTCGCGGGCCTGCTCGGGGATGTCGGACGCCGGGAAGAACAGCCCGTTGAACAGCTCCATGCTCGGCGCCGACGCTTCGGCGATCACCTGGCCGTGGCCTTCGTCTTCGAAGCGGTAGATCAGCACGCGGTCGTAACCGGTCATGGCCTGGATTTCATTCACGCTGATTTCGTACAGCGCTTGCAGGGTTTTCGCCGCCTGCAAACGTTGCAGCATCTTGCCCAGGTCACTGGTACGACCGTTCAACGCCCGTGGGCGGAAATCCCTGAGCAGCGGTTCGAACTCCAGCACCAGCACGTGCTGATGGCGATGCAGCAAGCCTTCGAACTCCGCGCCGTTGAAGGTGACGTGCAGCGGTGGGGCGTCGAAAAACGTGTTGTTTTCGGCCATGGCCGCAACAGCCTGGACTTGTTCGCTGCCAATCAGCGTGTGCAGCGGCTGGCCCAGCAGTGCCTCTGGCGTGTGGCCGAACAAGGTGCTGACGTTGGCGCTGACCTGGATGATCGTAAGGTCGGGCTCCGACAAGGTCAGCAGCACGCCGTGGGGCTGGATCGCCCCGGGAAAACGAATGGGCTCGTCGGCACAGTTGGCAAGCAGCTCTTCAAAATCTTCGGGTTTCATAGCAGTACCTCCTGGCTGTCGAGCCATTGCTCAAAACAGCTGAATGTTGAACGGGCAGCATCCACCGCGCGTTGTTTTGCCCACGCATCCAGCGGCTGGCGGCCCAGGTAATCGAGAAAATCCTTCCACCGCCGACCGGTCTCGGCGCCGTACACATTGAGAAACGCGCCGCCGTTTTCGGCGTCCAGGTCCAGGCGCTGGGCCATTTCCCGGCGCAAGACCTGGCCGCCCAGGGTCGCGCCTTCCAGCACATACAGGGTGCCGAGGCAGGCTTCGGGAGTGTCGAGCGTAGGGAGTGCGGCGCAGCGGGGCAGGGCGCAGATGGCCGTGTCAGCCAGGCCCAAGGCGCGCAGGTCATTCAGCAGTGTCGGCGTTTTCACGCGTAGCACTGGATCGAATCCTTCGGGGATCAAGCCAATGTCATACAGCGCTGCTTCCATTGGCCCATAAAAGCCGTAGTACGCTCGCAGCAGGCGCCCGTACCAGTCGGCATCCAGGTGCTCAGAGAAAAACGGCAGGCGTTTTTCCAGCGCGACGTGCAGCAGGGCAGTGCCTGTGCGCAACGCTTCCAGCAAGGTGGGGGCACCAACGTCAGGGGCCTGTGAATGCATTCAATAAGCTCGAACTGTGGGCCTTTCGGCCATGAATGACGCGTGGAAATGGGCGACGATTCTACACACCTCAAAGCCGTCAGCTGCGCGCACAAGGCGAAAAGGCTGACCAGCGGATCAGAAAAGTCGCTGCATGCCTCATTAATGACCGTAGAGCGTGACGCGAAGTTCGGTTTCAGTGATGTCGTGAAGCTATCAATGCATGGACGGCCCCTGCGGAGTCAAGGCCGTTTGTACCTGTTCAAGCAAATGCTCGGCGCTCCACGGCTTGGGCAGGAAACGCACGGAACCGCCCAGTTGCGCCGCCAACTTGGTATTGCCGGACGTCAGCAACACCGGCACCCCTGGCCAGCGATGCGCCACTACCCGACTCAAGTCATAACCGTTGAGCAACCCCGGCATCTGAATATCACTGACAATCAGGTCCACCGGCTCATCGCCGCGTTCCAGGTAAATCATCCCTTCATCCGCCGTAGGAAACGACGTCACCAGCGCCCCGAATTCCTCCAGCACATCCACCATTAACGAGCGAATAATCTCGTCGTCTTCCAGCACTAAAATCGATGGCTGAGCCATGATCCTTACTCCACCATCAGGGTTCATAGGGGTGGAGTAGAACACGCCTGCTTAGGTTCGATTGGATGTGTTTAAGGCGATGGGTGGTCACGGCGTGGACCGAAGCCGTGATCTGGATGGGCATGCGCTCCTGACAAACAGGCATAATCGCCCGCGACACCTGATGGGGAGCCCCGCATGAAGTACACCTTTATCACCCTCGCCCTGATCCTCAGCGCCGGCCCCGCCTTTGCGGCCGGGGATGCCGAGGCGGGCGGCAAACTCTTCACCAAGACCTGCGGCGGCTGCCACAGCGTCGGCGAAGGCGCGCGCGGCGGCTTCGGCCCGGAACTCAACGGCATCATCGACCGACCTGCCGGCACTACTGCCGACTATCAATACTCCGACGCGATGAAAAATTCCGGCGTGGTGTGGACCCGCGACAAACTCGCCGCCTATATAGAAGCCCCGAAGAAGGTGGTGAGCGGCACGCGGATGATTTTCTGGGGCATCAGTGACCAGGAAAAGATCGACAACATCCTGGCCTACCTCGAAACCTTCCAGCCCAAGTAATCACTCGCGCACATTCCTGAACAACATCAACCGCGCACTTTCATGCAGCCCCCGGGTCAGCCCCTGCAAGCGCTGAAACTCCTCGGGGTGCTGCGCGGCCACGTCCTCACGCGGGGTGGGCGAGGCCAGGTCATGCAGGGTCGGCGAGCTGCCGTCGTGTTGCATCTGCAACAGGAAGTGCTGGGTCACGCCGCCGATGATGGGGAAGGTGCCTTCGCGCAGGACCAGCGGCACCACACGTTCGCCTTCGGGCGCCGGCTGCTGGATGTCGCGGCCCAGTGCGCCATTGCGAAACGGCATGCCCGCCATGCCGGCCACGGTGGGCAGCAGGTCGGCGAGGCCCACGGCTTCGTCGATCACCCGTGGCGCCAGGCCGGGGGCGTGGATCAGCAGCGGCACGTTGTTACTCTCCAGGCCCAGCTGTTCGAAGGCCGGCGCCATGTGGGGGATCTGGCTGATGCGCGTGTTGTGGTCGCCGAAGAACACAAAGATGCTGTTGTCGTACCAACCGCCGGCCTTGGCGATCTCCATCAGGCGGCCGATGTTGTAGTCCAGCAGGCGCACTGCGTTGTATTGCTCGACGCTGCGTGAACCGGCGGCCTGGACTTGCTCCAGGGTCACGTTGGCGACCTGGAACCCATCATTGTGCTCGGGGATGGTGAACGGCCGATGGTTGCCGGAGGTTTGCAGGTAGGCGAAGAACGGCTGGTCCTTGGGTACGGCGCGCAGCAACTGGTCGCCTTCCTTGAACAGGTCCAGGTCGGAAATGCCCCACACGTCCACCCGTGGCGAGCGCCAGTGGCTTTCTTCATAGAGTTGCACGCCATCGATGCTCTGGCGGATCAGCGCGTTGATGTTCGCCCAACCGGCGTTGCCGCCGATCATGTAGAACTTCTGGTAACCCTCGAAGGCGTTGATAAGCGTGTGTTGCCGGGTGATTAGCGGGTTGCGCGTGGCGGTCTCCTGGCGGGTCACGTCCGGCACGCCGCTGATGCTCGCCCATACGGTTTTCGCGGTGCCGGTGACGGGCA
The DNA here is from genome assembly GCF_024655625.1 of Pseudomonas sp. 18.1.10. NCBI lineage: Bacteria > Pseudomonadati > Pseudomonadota > Gammaproteobacteria > Pseudomonadales > Pseudomonadaceae > Pseudomonas > Pseudomonas sp. 18.1.10. The sequence goes on along the minus strand of NZ_JANLGL010000056.1, from coordinate 1,098 downwards.
CGTAGAAGTGTTTGAAGAACCAGCTTTGCGTGGCCAGTTTGTCCAGGTTTGGCGTGGGGTTCAGCGGGTTGCCGTAGGCGCCGACGGCACTGGTGCCGAGGGATTCGAGCATCACGAAAATCACATTGGGCGGGCGTTCGCCGGCCAGTCGATAGGGCTGTACGCCTTGTTCGCGAATGAAGTTCAGTGGCTGCGCATCCGGCTGCTCGACCCCCAGGTAGTGGGCGATTTGCGGGTAGTGCTCGCGCACCTGGTGTTCATCGAATTGCGACTGGCCGACCTTGACAGTGTCGTACAAAAACAACACCGGGTTCAGGCCTACGGCGGCCAATTGGCTGTTGCCGGAAAAGAACGCATCGCTCCAGCGCAGGGGCACCGGATTTTCCAGGTTGAGGTTGGCGACGCGGCCGAGCAGGGCCAGCAGCACGCCGATCACGCCCACCACGGCGACTGACGCCAACGCCCATGTGCGCGCGGGCACGGCAGGCCGATCCAGGGTCAAGCGCTCCAGGCACACCAGTGCCCATACCCACAGCGCCACCGCTGCGAGCCAGCAGGCGGTTATCCACAGTACTGGGTAGGTTTCCCACACCATCTGTTGGGAAATCTGCGCGTCTTGCAGGTAGCGCAACACGGTCGCGTTGATGCGCACGCCGAGGTAGGCGTAGTGGCCGAAGTCGATGATGTAGGCCAGGCCGACCACAGCCAAGGCCACCACCAGATAACCCCGCGCCAGCCAGCGCAGGGCGGGCAGGGTGATAAGGTTCCAGCGCGGCAGCCAGGCCAGCACAGCCAAGGGCAACAGCAACAACACCGCCAGGCGCAGGTCGAAACGCAGGCCGATGCCGAGGGTTTCCAGCAGGTGCGGCGTGTTTAGCGGCAGGCCGGAAAAGGCCAACACGAACACCAGCCGCAACGCCGCCAGCAACACAAACAGCAAGCCGATCGCGCCTACGCCATAGCGCAGGCGGCGTGATTGCAACGCACTCATTTTTTTCCCCATTCTTTAAAACGCCGCAGAACCCATGTGGGAGCGGGCTTGTGTGGGAGCGGGCTTGCTCGCGAATGCAGTGGGTCAGCCAAACATGTACCGACTGA